>DAOVQI010000134.1 GCA_030628785.1 Bacteroidota bacterium | reverse complement strand
GGTATAAATGTTGGTCAATATATCGATTTTGACACCTTAAAACGATTGGCATCCACAGGGCATAATATAGATTCCCTGATGTATTTATCTATTCGCAGCTTCAATAAAATGGATAAGCATTTGAGGGAAACAAAAAGAAGTCATCTGAGTGCATTAATTATTACCGGATTATGGGTTGAAGGGATGTACCTGGCTACTCAGGTTGCCAAGGATAACAATTATCCTGAAATAAATGAGCGGATAGGGGAACAAAAAATCATTTTAAATGACCTTTTATTAATCCTGAATACATATAAAAAAGATAAAAAATTCGCAAAACTCATAGAAAATATTCAAACGGCTAAAAAGGAATTTGATAAAGTAGAAATTACATATGAGCAAGGGGAACCGGAAATGGTTGAAAAAGATGGAATGCTGGTCATCATCCAAAATGAAACAAGTGTTGTTCATATGACCAAAATTCAACTGGAAAATATTATTAATAAAATCGAAGAATTGCGCAACACAATAACTGAAATTTAAGATGAAAACTTTTTCCATATTCTTTTTGGCTGCCTTACTTACTGTTCCGGGTAAAATATTTGCACAATCAGAGGAAAAGCTGGTTGATGATTGTGTCTTTAACGCCGGAGAAAATACAACATATCTTAAGGATCATATTATTAAACTCCCTGAAGTTAAGCAAAATGGAGAACCACCCATTCATAAAGTAACTATGGTTTTAATTAAAAACACACGTTACCGGTTCTCTATTTGCAATTCCCCAAATTCAGACGGGAAAGGAATAATTCAGCTTTATGATCATAACAGGTTATTAGGCGGCTCCTATAATCCAAAAACCGAAAAGATTTATAATTCATTTGACTTTCCATGCAAAAAAACAGGACAATATAATATTTGGTACTTGTTTAAAGATGGAGAAAAGGGACTCGCTGTAGGAATTGTTTCCCTGGTAAAAAAATAAGATAACCCGTGAAGACTCGTGATAAAACCTCAGCGTTCAACTGAGGGTTTTTTATTCACCCTGTTAATAAAACTGAATAAAGATTATCCCCGCAAAAAAAATCAGAAATAAAATCTCTCCCAACCACCGTGTTTTTACACCCAGGAAAAAATTAGTTAAGAGATAAGAAACAGGTATGAACAAAAAAATCAGCAATTCAATGGATGCAGAGGGAATTGTAAAATAGAATCCAATTGTTAAAATAAATACCCAAAAAACTAATTTGAAAAATTTCCTTGAACTTACTTTCTTGGTTGAAAATACCCGAATCATCTGAAAACTTGCTACAACAATCAAAATACCAGTATAAGAAAGATAGATAATGACAGGAAGATCAAAATATACATATTCAAATGGAAGATTTATATTCCTTATGCATTGGTTGAAAAAGTCAATAATATCATCGTTCCTCAAATAATAATAAGATGCGGTAAAAACAAACGGTGTGACCAATCCAATTACTGAACTTAACCATTCTCTCCATTTGAAAGGTCGGATCAGGACCAATCCAAGCCAAACAATTGCAAAATAGAAAATAAAATTTGCATAAAATAAACTACCTATACCAATAAGCAAACCAGCATCAAAAAAACTAAAAACCGTTTTTACCTGCCGGTTTGAAATAAATATTCTCTCAATGGCAAATAACAGAAGTAAGCTCGAAATAATAACAGGATTCATTCTTTGCAAGGGTAAAAAAATCCCTGAACCAAGAATGAAAAAAAAGGCCGGCAGAAAAGAACGCTCCTCCAGGAAAACGAATTTTGTATTTAACCTTACCAATAAGAACGAATGTATCATCCATAAAAAAAACGCCAGGATGGATGACAGGATGGTATTTGCAGGCAAAAACCGGTAAAGAAGTTGAGCAAGGGGCATGGGATCAGCTTCGAAGGAAAAAACAACCTCTGAAGGAGAAATAATGGATCTTAGCCAAATCAGTCCTCCAAAAACAAAAATCAGGACAATTGTGGTTGGCTGAATGCTCTTAAAAATTCTTAAAATCATTCTAAAGTTTTGTTTTACAGATCGAACCCAATGTCTTTGCGGTAATACATCTTATCAAACTTTATCAACCCTGCACTGACATATGATTTATTAAGGGCTTCCTTCATATCCTTCCCGTATGAACTTACTGCTAAAACCCTTCCACCGCTGGTAACTATCTTATTATCCTCTTTTTTTGTACCTGCATGGAAAATAATGCTATCCTTAACTTCATCAAGCTTATTAATCCCTTTCCCTTTTTCATAGTTGTCCGGATAACCACCTGAAGCTAAAACGACCGTACAAACCGACCGGGTATCGGTCTCCAGAGATTTTTTTCCGAGCTTATTATTTGCTACTGCAATTAACAACTCCAGAAGATCAGTCTGTACCCGCGGGATTACCACCTGTGCTTCCGGATCACCCATTCTAACATTATATTCTATCACATACGGATCACCGTTTACGTTCATTAAACCAAAATAAAGAAATCCCTTGTATAAAATTTGTTCTTTCTGAAGTCCGGAGATGGTTGGCCTGATTATCCGTTCTTCCACTTTATTCATAAAATCTTTATTTGCAAAGGGAACCGGAGACACAGCGCCCATTCCTCCCGTATTTAAACCGGTATCCCCCTCACCTATCCGTTTATAATCTTTAGCCTCGGGAAAAATAACATAAGACTTTCCATCGGTTAAAACAAAAACCGAAGCTTCAATTCCCTGAAGGAATTCCTCAATGATTACGGTACGACTTGCCTCGCCAAATTTCCCATTTAACATTTCCTTTAATTCGGTTTGGGCTTTTTCAAGGGAATCCAGGATCAGAACGCCTTTCCCTGCGGCAAGACCATCAGCCTTCAGAACATATGGTGGTTTTAACGTCTCAAGATACAATAATCCCTCTTCGATCTCCTCCGTATTGAAACTTCTGAATTGTCCGGTTGGAATTTGATATCGTGCCATAAATTCGTTGGCAAATTTTTTACTGCCTTCCAGCATTGCGCCGGCCTTTACAGGACCAATTACAGAAATGTTGTGCAATTCATTGTTATCGAGAAAATAATCATGCAAACCATCCACCAGGGGTGCCTCAGGACCAACAACTACCATCGAAATCTCCCTTTCCAATACAAATTCACCAATGGCTTCAAAATCACCGATATTAATATTGACATTGGTGCCAAGTTGTTGAGTGCCGGCATTCCCCGGTGCAATATAAAGTTGTGTAAGTTTATCACTTTGAGCAATTTTCCAGACTAGTGTATGCTCACGACCACCTGATCCGATGATTAGGACATTCATGGGTTTAGGATTAAAATTTTCCGATCTGTAAACTTAAAAATTAAGAGACAAAAAAAGGAGCCTGCTGTTTTTTTGTTTTCAACAAATAATCTACAACAAAAGAGGCTGTCTTAAAAGTAAAGTTTTGAAGATAAACCGCAATGTTCGCAAAGTTATTACGCAAAGGACGCAAGGATAACTAAATTGAAGATCAGCTACATAGCGAACTTTGCGATTTCTTTGCGTTCTTAGCGGTTAAACAAAATAAATAAAAACTTTACTTTTGAGTCAGCCTCTTTTTTATACAATCAAAATTTATTCAGAATCAGATCCGGATTTTCTGAGGAAATTACCCAATGTATATATTAACATGATCTCATGTGAACCGGCACTCTGGGTTCTTATATCCGACAGGGTAAGATCAAAGGCATAACCAAATCTTAATCCGTCTTTCTGGTATCCTAATTGTATTCCGACAGCATCACTTGTCCTGTACGATAGTCCCAAAGAGACCATATCCATATATGTTCCTCTTACATTAATATCAGCCTGAAATATTCCTGCCTCTATAAACTTTAACAATGTTGAAGGTTCAATCGAGAATTGCTCGTTTATTCGGTAATTATAGCCTCCATGCAGGAAATAGTGCCGTACCTGCCTTTGCTCGAGAATTTTATCAGTTTTCAGATCAATTTTCATGGATAATAACTGAGGTACAGCCAATCCAACATAGTAATCCGGACCATAAAAGTACATACCAAAGTTTACGTCGGGCACAAACATATTTTCAGCTTCCAGAAGAGCCGGGTCTGACGGGTCTTCCAGGTTTAAATTCTGAACATCCAGAGCATATTGATACATCAACCCTGATAAACCAAATGCTAATTTCTGGTCGCCTGCACCGAGTGGGAGATGATAGGCATATGTTGCTTCGAACCCCGATCTTCTCAACGGACCGGTGATAACATTAAACAGTCGCATTCCAACACCCATATGTTCCGCAACTTCCATATGACCGGTTAAGGTTTGTATTGAGGGTGATCCGTCAAGTCCTGCCCAGAGTTTCCTGAAAGTAAAAGCCAGCGGAAGACCGTCGGAACTCCCTGCCACAGCCGGATTGATCTCATACTGGTTAAGCATGTATTGACTGTTTAGTATCAATTGTTGAGATGAAACACTCCAACTAATAGTTAAAACAGTAAAAATCAGTATTAATCTTCTCATTATGCTGGTTATTTAAATGTATCGGAATTTTAAAAACATATGCTAATAATCAAGATGTTACAACATTTTTTCAAGCTTTGTGATATTAAAGGCTAAGGCTTAGGCTAAGGATTTTCAACTTTAATTTTTGCCTTATTCCACAATCATTCAAATTTAGCAGTTTCATTTGAATAGCTTTAACCTTTTTAATTATTTTGCGAAGCTATGTTCATTTTATCTTATATGAACCCTAATAAATAACTACACAAAATTAAAATTTGGTAATTCATTTTCAGGATGTTACAAGCGATTCTCAATAATTGTGTATATTGACTCTATAATTACTTAATAATATTAACCGTTCCCGTCATAGGATCCGAACCGTCACCAAGATCAATCACATAAATGTAGGTGCCGGCAGGCAATTCTGTGTCGTTCCTGGTTCCGTCCCACGGTTCAGGATAACCGTTGGAACTAAATACTAAAGTACCCCATGTACTGTATACTTTTACAATACAATTCGGATACATAATATTCAGACCATGGATATTCCATAAATCATTTATTCCATCAGCATTAGGAGTAAAAGCATTATAGATTTCAATTTCAATGATTACTGTAAATTGCCCTGTGGCGGTACAACCATTTGCATCCTTAACAACCACAGTAATTTGTGCAGTTGATATATCGGAGAATACACTATCTGACAGAAATGTTGTACCACCATCAATTGAATATTCGTAAGGTTTGACACCACCCAACGCTTTAATCGTTATTGATCCATCCGTATTAAGAAGAAGAGTGTCAATATACAATGAATCAGGTTCAACAACTACAATACTACCACTGGTAACCGGACCACAGCTATTCGCATCATCCACATCAACCGTAAAGGTTCCAGAGCTTAACCCTGTAAATGCCCCAGTTGAATTAGTTTGGATTGCGCCGGGGTTCAGTGTATATGTTAATACACCTGTACCCCCTGAGGCTGTAATGGTTATGGTTCCATCATCTTCACCATAACAGCTTATATCCGTTGATTCCTCAGAATCAATGGTTAATGCAGCTGGTTCAGATATTACAAGTGTACCGTTAAGGGTGATGACACAACCTGTGGCATTGGCATCCCTTATCTGTACATTATATGTAGCAGCAGTAAGAGAACCAAAGTTGCCGCTTGCCTGCCAGGTTGTTCCACCGTCAATGGTATATTCATAAGACCCGCTTCCACCTGTAGGTGAGGTAATAGTTATTGTCCCGTCATTACCTCCGTTGCAGGTTACATTGGTTGAATCAACTGTTACTGCTAATACAGCAGGTTCAGAAATGGTAAATGTGCTATCTAAAGTACAGGCATTTGCATCAGTTACGGTTACCGTATAATCGTTTGCGGGTAACCCGGTCCGGTCTTCTGTAGTGGGTCCGTCATCCCAGGAATAGGTATAGGAAGCTGTGCCTCCGCTTACGGTAATATCTATTGTCCCGTCACTGCCGCCGTTGCAGCTTACATCGGTTTCCGTATGATTTATTACTATTGGACCTGGTTCTGTTATTGTAATCGTACTATCCGCCGAGCAGCCATTGTCATCAACCACTGTTACCGTGTAATCCCCGGCAGATAATGCACTCCGGTCTTTCGTTGTCGGTCCGTCATCCCAGGAATAGACATAGGGCGCAGTACCTCCGGTAACGGTCAGATCAATGATCCCGTCACTGCTGTCCCTGCAGCTTACATGGGTCTCAGCATGGTTTATCACCAAGACTTCCGGTTCTGAAACTGTAATGGTACTGTCAACTGTACAACCATCGTCATCGGTGACTGTAACTGTATAATCTCCTGCACACAGGTCACTGACATCCTCAGTTGTCTTTCCGTGATCCCAGGTAAAGGTAAATGGTGCAGTACCATTACTTACTGTAATATCAATGGAGCCATTGCAACTATCCTTACAGGTTGCATCCGTTACCACATAATTTATGATCATACCCAGGGGTTCAGTGATAGTAAAAGTGCTATCCTGTGTACAACCTTTAAAATCCGTAACCGTAACTGTATAATCTCCTGCGGTTATACCGGTCCTGTCCTCTGTGGTGGGACCATCATCCCACGCATAGGAATAAAGCGGTGTGCCACCGCCTGCGGTAATATCAATCGCCCCGTCATTTCCTCCATTGCAGGTTACATCTGTATCTAAATGATCAATATACAAAGCCGGAGGTTCGGTAATGGTATCTGTATAACTATTCTGGCAATTGTTTGCATCCGTAACGATCAGTGTATAGATATTTGGCCCTACATCAATCAGGTTTTTTGTTGCAGTTATAAAGTTACCCAGGCTGTCATACCATTCATAAGCAGGGATTCCGGTTCCGCCGGAAACGTTTACAGTTATGGAACCTCCATCCACATCACCATTGCAGGCAAGGTTTGTTTTTGAGGTCCTTGAGATGGAAATTTCGGTAGGCTCACTTAGTGTTACAGGGGATGAAGTTTTTTGACATCCGCTCTCGTCAGTAACTGTAACCTGATAATTCCCGGCAAATAAATTCGTTGCAATCTTACTGGATTGGGCGGCAGGATCATTCCACAGGTAACTTAATACGCCAGTTCCTCCTGTTGCATTACCATTAATTCTCCCGGTGTTATCGCCATTACAAAGGATTTCATCCAAAACTTGCGGATCCGGCACAATTGCAGAAGGTTCTGTTATTGAAATACCGGATATTTGATCCGTACATCCATTTTTATCTGTTACTGTAACCGAATAGGTGCCTGGTCCAAGATTACTTATATCCTCGCTTGTTTCCCCATTTGGTTGCCAGAGGTAAGAATGAGGAAGTGTACCCCCGCTTACACTAATATTAATTGATCCGTCATCATCACCGTTACAATCAGGTTCTACTTTATCCACAAGTAAAGCTATAAGATCCTGTGCAGGTTCTGAAATAGTCACCTTAGCCTGATCCCAATCTGAAGGATTGCCATCGTCAGTTACTTTGCAAAAATATGTGCCAGCTGAAACACCGGAAAGTGTCGCAGTTGCCTCGGGCAGAGGATTGCCTTCGTTATCGATCCATTCGTAAGTATAGGTTGTTCCCGTTCCGACCGAATGCGAAACAGTTGCCGAACCGCTACTATTGCCTTTACAATCAACATTAGTAATATTTCCTGCTGTAAAATAAGCCAGGAACATTGTATTATCGTTTACAAAAACCGATGTATCACCGATACAATTATTGAAATCAATAACCTCGACAGAATATGTGCCTCCGACACTCAAGTTTGTTAAATCTTCAACTGTAGAATCAGGAATTGTAGCAGGTGGATCCCATAAATAGGCGTATGGTGAAGTCCCTCCATTAACGGTTAAACTAACTGCCCCCAAATTTCCTGGTGGTATGGGTTTATTTATATCGGTTACTATCGTGCCTGCAAAACTTATTGAATCAGGTTGGGCAACAATAAATGTATCCTTTGCCACACAACTATTGTCATCGGTAACTGTAACGTAATATGTCCCGGCAGTAAGGCCTGATTGATCTTCAGCCGTTGGCGAAACACCCGAGCCACCGTCAGTGGTCCAGTTATACGTATATAGTCCAGCGACAGTGCCTCCCGCCGCTGTAATATCTATGGCTCCGTCATTACCGCTTCCATT
>DAOVQI010000181.1 GCA_030628785.1 Bacteroidota bacterium | reverse complement strand
CTTATGTGCTTGGAATCAGTGCAGGCGCAAGCTTAGGGGTTGCCATTCTTGTGTTGGGTTTTTCCTCGTTCTTTGCATTGGGCAATTTGCAAAACCTTGGTAACTGGGCCATTGTTATAGCTGCATGTTTAGGCTCAGCTCTGATTCTGTTATTGATTCTGGCCGTTTCATTCCGGGTGAGTGATATAATGACAATTCTTATTCTGGGTATTATGTTTGGCAGCGCTACTACTGCCCTGGTTAGTATTCTTCAATATTTCAGTACCGAAACCATGTTAAAGGCTTTCATCATTTGGACAATGGGAAGTTTGGGAAGTGTTTCTAAAATGCAATTGAACATCTTGCTGATTTGTGTGACCTTTGGAACACTGACGGCATTCCTCTCTTCAAAAATGCTGAATGCTTTATTATTGGGAGAAGATTATGCCAAAAGTTTGGGTTTGAACATTAAGCTATCGAGAATTATTGTTTTTGCCAGCACCAGCATCCTTGCAGGAAGTGTTACTGCTTTTTGTGGACCGATCGGATTCATCGGTATTGCCGTTCCCCATATAGCACGCATGACCTTTAAAACATCTAATCATCTGTATTTATTTACAGGAACTGTTATCATCGGGGCGTCGTTGTTATTGATCAGTGATGTGATATCTCAATTACCGGGATATGAGAAAATATTACCAATTAATTCGGTTACAGCTCTTTTGGGAATCCCTGTTGTAATCTGGATAATTATCAGAAAAAGAAAAGGAGCTTCATTTATGTAATCAAAGTTTATTAATTATCTATTTTAAATCCGTGTCATCCGTGTCATCCGTGTTTTATTCTTATTTATATTGCAGTCTTACTATTCCTGAAGGCCTCCTTTGGAGAATTTTGATATTTGAAATTTTAATAGTCAAGATACATACAATTTATGAACTGACTCAAATTAAAAGAATTGCGCACGCTTGAATACATAATTAGTACCACCAACCTGGAGATCGGATATATAGCATCCGGTAAGCACGGGAAATCAGTGTATCAGAATATAAATGTGAAAGCCCGGGCAGGTGATCTTATTGCCTTAATTGGTCCAAACGGCATAGGTAAAAGTACCTTTCTCCGGACTATTGCAGGATTACAAAAAGCGCTTGCAGGCAATGTTTTTTTCCATTCAAGGGAGATAAACGATTATACAAGGCATGAGCTGGCAAAACGGGTTAGTTTTGTTTCAACTGAGGTCGTCAGGGTAAACAATATGAAGGTATACGACCTGGTGGCATTGGGACGGTTTCCACACACCAATTGGCTTGGAAATCTGAAAGACCATGACAAGAAACTTGTCGACAAAGCAATAGAAGGAGTAGGGCTAAATGACCTGGCTGATAAATATATTAACGAGATATCCGACGGGGAACGACAACGTGCCATGATAGCCAGGACATTGGCTCAGGATACGGATATGGTTGTGCTTGATGAACCTACTGCTTTCCTGGATATATCCAATAAGCACGAAATCATCCATTTATTAAACGGTCTTTCAAAAAACAGGAACAAAACCGTCATTTTTACCACTCACGATCTCAACATAGCTATTCATGAAGCAGATTTGATTTGGTTGATGCTCCCGCAAGAAATATCAGAAGGGGCACCTGAAGATCTGGTTTTGAAAGGAATCCTGAACGAAATTTTTGAAAACTCCGGAATATACTTCGATATCGATAAGGGGGATTTTAAAAAGCGAAAAGAAATTGTTGAAAAAATTCGTTTGGAAGGAAACAGTACAGAATATGTATGGACTAAAAAGGCGTTGGAAAGACTGGGATATGCTGTCGTAACCGACCAAAATATTTCTTCTTCGATAGAAGTTGAAAAAAACAACTCCGGGTTAATATGGACTTATCATAAAAATGAAACCAAACAACAGTTTAAATCGATTTATGAACTATCTTTATTTCTCAAAAGAGACTTGATATTATGTCCTACCCTGAAAGGGTATGACAAACCAGCCCGGGGCGGAGCCCCGGGACATAAATCCAAGAACCAATTTCCACCCTGAAAGGGTGGTACAATTATATAACTTAAATCAAAAATATATGGGACAATCTCTTTCCAAATTGTATGTACATCTAACATTTAGCACTAAAAACCGGTATCCATTTATTCAGGAATCGTGGGAGAATAAGCTTTATGCCTATATGTCGGGGATTTTAAAAGGTCAGGATAGTCCGGCAATAATCATCAATGGTGTGCCTGATCATGTTCATATTCTTTTCATTTTATCAAAAAATAAGGCTTTAGCAAAGATTGTAGAAGAGGTTAAAAAGCAATCATCGAAATGGACAAAAGAACAGGATTTTGGACCCAGTAAGTTTACATGGCAAGCGGGTTATGCAGATTTTTCTGTAAGTGCTTCTAAAGTTGAGGTTGTAAGGAATTACATCTTGAAGCAGAAAGATCATCATAAAAAAATAAGTTTTCAGGATGAATTACGAAAGTTCCTGGAAGAATATAATATTGAATACAATGAAAAATATTTATGGGATTGAATTTTGTTCCAGGCTTTCAGCCTGGGGAATATGGACGTCAGGTTCCCCGGGGCTCCGCCCCAGGCTGTGATGTATCAGCCCTTCGGGCTGGGATCAGGAAGATGATTATACGAAAACCCTACATAGAAAGGGTATAGTAGTAAACAAGCTCAGGATAACGCTTAAAGACTTATAAGCTGTCTGAGAAAACACACGAAATTTCAGTTAATCATTAAATTTATTATTATAATTATCGATATGTATAATTAAAACTTTATTATTATGACTGTTAAAACCATAGTATCTTACTTTCTTATTCTACTTGTTCTGGTCTTTACTGTTATCGGTATTTTGGGAATATGGGATGTGATTGATCTTGACCAGGTCCTGCAAAAGATCTTATCTTCCCTTATTGTGATCTTTGCAGCATCAGCAGTGGTACTGTTTATTTTTGCCGTATTAATCCGGGAACCGGAAAATAAAAAGGAGTAAATTATAATAACTTCTCCAGCATTTTACCCAGGGATTCTGCACTAATTCGTTTAGCGACAATGACTTTATCTTTATCCAGGAGGTAAATCACGGGTGTGCTGAAAACATCGTAGTAATAACGGAAATAAGTAGCCTGGTTGGGATCAAAAGCGTTTATCCAGTCAAATAATTCATTCTTTTTCAGGTAATCCATCCACTCCTGCTTGTTGCCCTGAGTATAAACCGCAAAGATCTCTAGTCCTTTATCCTTATTTTTTTTGTATATCTCATTAAGTTGTGGAGTAGTCTTTTTACAAAAACCGCAATCCGGTTCCCAAAAATACAATATGGTATATTTTGCGTTTACCTGATGCAGGGAGACCCATTCTCCGGTACTGGTCTCCATAGTAAGATCTTTACCAACACGACCGATCAGATTATGCTTAATTTTACCGATACGGTCACCTAATTTCTCCATAAAAGTTGAATCAATCCAGCTAGCCTCACCCGAGAGATAGTATTTTTCAGCTATATAAACGTACACTTCATCAAGCCCCATGATATTGCTTTTCTGAAAATTGTTAAGCAAAAACACAATCACATACTGAAATACTTTATCGTTACCACGCACTTTTTCAACAATGTCATGCACTTGTGGTATAATGGAATCAGGGATCTGGAGTAAAACCCTGTTGAAATACTGATCCAGTTTTGTCCGTAATACAGGTGTTCTCAACAAGCGTTCGTCTGAAAATTCAATATGATCGCAAAAATGATCCCTGTTGAATTGATAAGTCAAAACCCATTTGAGAGAGTCTTTATTCTCTGTATTCTCCGGAATCTCAAACTCCGGCATTTCCGGGGGGATCATTGACCGGATCAAATTAGCCAAAAAAGTATTGGGATGTTTGTTTACCAGTTCATTCCAGTATGATTTCACCTTTTTATCCTGATCCTTTAATTGTTGATTAATATATTCAACAGAATCAGGCATTTCCTTGAAATTATTTCTTCTTTTTCGAAGTTCCTGAGATAGTTTCTGTTGTTGGATCATGAATCTTTGATAATCCAGAAAGACATTGTTCTCTTCCGATCCTTTGAATTTTAGTTTTCCGATAAGATCAGCCGTATCGGTTTCACAAGAGAAATACTGATCGTCTGATACCAGAACTTCAAAGAATTTCATATTCGGAAAAACCACAAGATATACTCCTCCGGGCAAATCTTTATCTCCCTGAAAAGCTCCAACACCCTTATTGTCAAGCGTTATTGTGTCATGAATGAATTTTTTATCACCGAAATGATACGCGATAAAAACGCTGGTATCTTTCAGTCCCTCAATTTTAAGATCAATTTTATATCCCTGGCTAAATCCGGGAAAGAAGAATATATTGACTATTAATATAGTAAATACTCCCTTAATGATCCTTTTCATTTTAACTTTTTTCTAAAAACAACAAAAATAGTGCTAATTATTTTAGATGGAGTCAGAAATTCGGAATTTTTGTTTTTTGTATCACTTTAGTACAAGATACTAATGGTATACAGCTATGGCAAGTTTAGAAAACGGCTAAAGCCGTTAAATTTTTTTCTGATTTACTTATAAACCCACAGATAAATCTGTGGGCTGAAATATCAACCCACAGTTTCAACTGTGGGTATAACACTAATCGTCCAGTAAATCGACAACCGTTTCAGCGTTTTTTATTTATATCGAACTCATGTAAATATAACCTGATTAATTACCTTCGGTGAGCTTCACTCCCTGCCTGTCCGGCTGACAGACGTTCCTGTTCACAAATTAATCATTGGTTTGTTTTATATATTTGTTTTAGTCAACATATTTATTTTCTTTATATGATAGCTGTAACGGTTTGTGCATTTGCCGTATGATGACTGTGTTATGAGCAGATTTTACTCTTTTTAAACCTAATTTATTTATCTTCCTTTTTGCCCTGAAATGGCATAAGCAGTAACACAGGGCAACGCCCTGTGAATCTGGCATAACAAAAAAATCTAAGCCCTGAAAGGGCGTAAGCCTAATCCCACACATATCGTTCATCGTATTTAACTTTGTATTTTTTTTGAAAAGCCCTGAACTCGTCCTGGAAACTCTTATGCTTATGATGTTTATGTTGTGATTGTATATAATCAATGACCTTATCGATTTCTGTAGGATTAATGGGAAAAATACCATAACCGTCCTGCCAATAAAAATTGGAATAGGCCTGACTTTTTGTTTTAATCCATTTTGATGATTGCTTTTTTATTTCCTCCAACAATTTCATCTGAGCTACTTTTCGTGATAGTAAACACAATACATGAACATGGTTCTTATGTCCACCTACCTTAACAAGATTACATTCTAGTCCTTTACAAATACCACCCAAATATTCATATAATGAGGCTTCAATGCTATCATCAATGAGGTTTTGTCGGTTTTTGGTGTTTCTCACTATACAAAGCTCCTCCAAGCCGGTGTTTTCAACCATGTTTTGGTTAGTACTTATATCGATGTTTCAAAAAAAAAATAAAGAATAAAATGATGTATCTTATTCTTTTAATATCTGCCGGTGGCTATATAAACAAAGATAAATTTTAATTTTGAGGTTGGTTATTTTATTTTTTGGATGTTTTAAAGGTTTAATGATGTAACATATAGTTAACGTTCCAATATGTAATCAATGAATTATTAAAATGCTCTCAATTTTAATACCGGTTTTTAACCATAATGTAGTCGAATTAGTTAAAACACTGAGAGAACAGGGATTAAAGTTAGAAGTACCGTTAGAGATAATTGTCCTGGATGATGCATCTGAACCTCATTATGTTTCTGAAAACAGGATTACGGGTACCTGGGAAAACGTTCGATATATTTCCACAGAAAAAAACCTTGGAAGGTCATTAGCAAGGAACAAACTCGCTTCCCTCGCGAAGGCTGATTATTTGTTATTTATTGATGGGGATGCCCGTGTAATTAATAAAAACTTCATAAAAGAATACACAAGCCATTGTTCAGGTAAGATTGTAATTTGTGGCGGTACAGCCTATGAACAGAAACCACCGGCAAACCATGAACTTTTTCTCCGCTGGAAATATGGAATCGTGAGGGAAAGCCGTCCTGCAAACGAAAGAAATAAAGATCCCAACATTGGATTTTCCAGTTTCAATTTCTTAATCGAATATAGTTTATTCCATTCTTTAAAGTTTAATAAAAATCTTGATCAATATGGTCATGAAGACACCTTGTTCGGGTATGAATTGGAAAAAATGAATGTTCAGGTAAAACACATAAATAACCCATTGTTGCATACAGGCCTCGAACCAAACCATGTGTTCATAAAAAAAACATTGGATGGAGTAGGAAATTTATATCAATTAATAAAACAAATGCAGGAACCGGCTGATTTTGTTCAACAAATCCGATTGCTGAATATGTTTTATAAATTGAAAAAGTTACATTTATTTCCTTTGCCTGTTTTTTTGAATAAAAGGTTAATGAAACTCATAGAACAAAATTTATATGCTGCCAAACCCAGTCTTTATCTTTTTGATTTATATAAACTTCTATATTTCAGTTCACTGTATACCTTAGATTAATCATTCAAAAGGCTTTTTAATTCCGCTTGCCTTCCGAAGGGGTGGTTGTTTAACTAAGAATCAACCACCTCCCCCTCCCTCCGGTCGGGTACTCCTCCTTTCCAAGGAGGAGAATTTTGTTAGTATATTAAACAT
>DAOVQI010000350.1 GCA_030628785.1 Bacteroidota bacterium | reverse complement strand
ATTTCATAATATCCTTCCGGGACGCCACCTTCGTGAAACAACTCACCAACGTCGTATATTCTTTGGCTTTCTAAGTACACAACAGGATCAGTACCCTGCAGGGCAGCATTCATTAACCCTTTTGCATCATATGGAGTTGCAGGAAAAACAACTTTCAATCCCGGTATATGTGCAACAAGAGAAGACCAGTCCTGTGAGTGCTGGGCACCGTATTTTGAACCGACTGAGACCCTTAAAACAACCGGCATTTTCAGGATATCGCCACTCATCGACTGCCATTTCGGAAGCTGATTAAAAAGCTCATCCCCTGATCTTCCAAGGAAATCACAATACATGATTTCAGGAATCACCCTTCCTCCGCACATAGCATAACCAATAGCAGTACCTACAATTGCTCCTTCGGAGATGGAAGAATTGAACAACCGGTTGTACGGTAGAGCTTCCGTAAGGCCTCTGTAAACAGCAAACGCTCCGCCCCAATCCCGGTTTTCCTCTCCGTAAGCAATAAGCGTTGGATCTTTATAAAACCGGTCCAATATAGCTTCGAAAATACCATCCCGTAACTGGAAAGTTTTCACTTTCGAAAAAGGTTTGCCATTTTTATCCAACCCAAACCGCTCCTTTTTCGCAAGTTGTTTGACCCGCGGATTTTCTTCCATGGTAATCAGAACTTCCGGTTTATGGTCTTCCATTTTATCTGCCGAACCATTGGATAGCATGAGCTCACCTATACGGTTAGGATTTTTCACAAGGTCCATTCGTGACGAAATCTCGTCGTTGGTTGCCAGTTTTGTTATTTTTTTTATCAATGTCTTTACATCCTCCTTAATATTTTCCAGCTCATCAACCGTAGCTACTTTATAACCGGCAAGCTGTACCCCAAATTCATGAATGGAATCAGCTTTCATCCAGGCTTCGATCTCTTCTTTTAACCTGTATGTAGATGCATCGGAAGGTGAATGACCACTTATCCTGTAAGTAAGAGTATCAAGTAGAACAGGACCTTTCTTTTCAAGTATAAGTTGTTTCTTGCGCCTGAAAGCATCCATTACTGCCAATGGATTATAACCATCAACCCGCTCCGCAAACATCATATCCGGATTTACACCTGCGCCAACACGAGCCAATATACCATATCCCATTGTTTCACCCTTGGTCTGACCACCCATACCATACTGGTTGTTCATAAAATTAAATATAATCGGAGGACCACCCTTGAATTCCTCATCCCAAAGGATCCGGAACTGATCCATCGTGGCAAAACTAATGCCCTCCCAAACCGGGCCACACCCCATGGAGGCATCACCAATATTAGCAACAACAATACCGGGTTTTCTGTTTACTAACTTAAACAAAGCGGCTCCGACCGATATATCACCCGATCCGCCGACAATAGCATTATTCGGATATACTCCAAAAGGCGGGAAGAATGCGTGCATCGAACCACCCAGACCTTTATTAAAACCTGTTTCTCTCGCGAAGATCTCCGCCAAAGTACCATACAACAGGAAATCGATTGCCAGCTCTTTCACATTGTCTTTCTGGTATTTCTCCACGACTTTTAAGGTTGTCCCACCAAAATATCCTGACATTATCTTCATCAACGACTGCTCATCCAACTGATGAATAGCGGACAGACCTTTTGCCAGGATCTCGCCATGACTTCTGTGTGACCCGAAAATAAAATCATCGACCGTTAAATGGTATGCCATCCCAACAGCCGCAGCTTCCTGACCTATCGAGAGATGTGCAGGACCCGGATGATTATACCGGACACCGGAGTATTCATTTGTAGTCTTGATCCGGTTTAACATGGTTTCAAATTCCCTTATGATCACCATATCCCTGTAAATCCGGATAAAATCATCATTCGAAAAATTTACTTTTTCTTCTTCCAGGGATTTTTTATACTGGTTCACCGGAATGGTTCCAAATGTGATTTTCCCTGGCTTCCGGGCAATCGCCGGATCAATAAATTGTTTCTTTGGCATGGTTAAATACTATTTTTTAACTTTCTATTTCTTCATCAAATTGTTCAATTTCCTCCTTGATCTGCATAAGAAACAAAGAGGCAGGTCCACCATCCAAAGCCCTGTGATCATAGGTTAGTGAAAGCCCCAGATAAGGAACAAATCCAATAACTCCATCACCCAAATCTGCAGGACGCTTAACGATGGTGTTAACTCCGAGAATACCCACCTGTGGTATATTCAGAACAGGGGTAAACATCTCCACTCCATAGGCACCCAGGTTTGAAACCGTAAAAGTGGCTGATTCACCTGACAGTAGATCGGGATCAATATTGCCCTGATGGCATTTTTCAGCCAGGTCTTTCATTTGATAAGACAGGCCTGCCAATGAATAATCATCAGCATTTAACACAGTCGGCACCATCAGTCCGCGTTCCGTATCCACAGCAAATCCAAGATGTATTTTATAGAATTTTTTAATCGAATCGCCAAGAAAAAAAGCATTAGCATCAGGATGTTTTTTTAATGCCTTAATAACGGCAAAACATATCATATCATTCAGGGTAATATTCGGGTAGTTTCCTTTTTCCACCTGTTTTTTCACTTTTTGTCTTAGCGCCAGGATCTTCCTTGCATCAGCACTGGTATGGTGGGTCAATTGAGCTGAATTCTGAAGAGATCTGTACATGCCTTCCGCTATAATTTTACGTATTTTTGTAAGAGGTACTTCTTCAAATTCTGCTATCTTTAATTCTTCCTGCTTAAGGAGGTCTTTGCTTGTAACCCTTCTGCCCGGTTCGATTTTCTGTTGATCAAACACGAGATTTTCCTGTTCCATTTTCACCTTGGCTAAAGGAGTAATCTTTGGCCGGGATTTTATCAAAGCCTCAATATCCCTTTCAACGATCCTTTCGTATGGTCCCGATCCTATAACATTTGAATAATCTATTCCCATTTTTTTTGCTAATCGTTTCGCTCTTGGTGAAATTTTTATTTTCCCTGCTTCTCTCTTTAGCGTAGGTTTCCGTATTATTTCATTTTCCAATCTTTTTTCCATTTCACTCTTCTCAACATCTTCTTCCATTGATTCCAACCCTGCTTCATCAGAAGCTGCCGTCCTGTATTCGTCAACAGATTCCCCTTTCTTTCCAATAACCGCTACATTTGTAAAGACAGGCACCTCATCGCCTTCCTCATAAAAAACATCCAGCAAAATTCCTTCAGTTTTAGCTTCTTCTTCAAAAGATGCTTTATCCGTCTCGTAAGCAAACAATAAATCTCCGACCTGTACTTTTTCTCCTTTCTTTTTATACCACTCTGTAATCAGACAACTTTCAACGGATTGTCCCTGTTTTGGCATAATAACCGGCTGTGCCATGGATTTTGTTTTTCAGTTAATTACTTGTTACTATTTAAATGTATTGGAATTTCAAAATTGTTTATTGATTTACAATAAGTTATGTGTATATAATAAAACTTATCTTATAAAAGGCTAAGGGCGCCTACGCTAAAGCTCTAGCGACAGCGTGCTGAGGCTAAGGCTAAGGTTTCTTAGCCTTTCCATGGGAGTCCTTTGGACAAATTATATCTAACTACTACCCTTTTATGTTGATTTATAAAATCTTAAGTATATTTTTCCATTATAATTATCTAATGTATTATTATTAAGGT
>DAOVQI010000273.1 GCA_030628785.1 Bacteroidota bacterium | reverse complement strand
TAGGCATCCACTTCAACAATTGCCGTGTCTCCTGTTATTACCCTGATGATATCATTCTCATTTACTTCAACGATCACTTCCATCCGGTTAAGATCGGCAATTCGCATTAACTCAGTACCGCTCATCATTTCCGTACCAACAACTCGCTCGCCCTTTTCGACATTCAATCTGGAAATGGTTCCAGGCATGGGCGCATATACGGAGGTTTTAATCAGGTTTTCCTCGGTTTCCTTTAAAGATGCTTCACCGCTTTTAACAGTAAATCTTGCTGCTTCAACATCTGCTTTTGCCATTTTAAAAGCAGCTTCGGCATTTTCAAATTCCGCTTTTGATATGGTTTTTTGTTCCCAGAGCTGTTTGTTCCTTTTATATGACAGCTCACTTTGAATGTATTGTGCTTCAACTTGTGCTAACCTGGCTTTGGCAGAATTCAGGGAAGCTTCAGCCCGGTCGCGCATCGAAATGTAAGTATCAGGTTTAATTTTCAATAACAGCTTTCCTTGTTCAACATATTCACCTTCCTTGATATACAGTTCAACAATCTCACCTGAAACATCCGGACTTAATTTTACTTCCGTTTCAGGTTGTATCTTACCATTGGCGGTTGTGGTCTCAATAATGGTTCGTTTCTCTCCTTTCTCTGTAGTTACCTGGTATGTTTCTTCTTTACCGAACCAACCTACCCGTTTGCCAATAAAGGCAAGTATGATCACTGCCACTGTAATGATAATTACTATTCTGAATAGTTTTTTATTCTTCATTTTAAACAAGTATTAAAGGGTTAACGGATTTCCCCTGTAAAATTCCAGGACTTTGGTTTTAAAGATAAATTCATATTTTGCTTGTAACAAATCTGACTGGGTTCTGGTTAATTGGTTTTTTGAAGTATTGTATTCAACAGAATTGACTAAACCAACATTGAATTTTTGTTCGGTATAACGGAAGGATTCTTCCATAGAGGAAACAGCATGTTCAGTGGCCCTGTATTTCTTTAAAGCAGCTACAGCATCAGCATAAGCCTGCTGAATTTCCTTATACAGCAAATTTTTAGTGTATTGTAACTGGTATCTTGAATTCAATACCGAAAGTTTTGAATTGCTGATGGCAGTATTGGTCTGCCATCCGTTGAAGATAGGGATAGATAAGTTTAACGTCAAACCATAAGCCAGGTTATCCTTAAACTGGTCTCCAAACGGATAATCTCCCATTTGGGTTATTCGCTGAGGAAAAGAAACTACTGGTTGTCCTGTTGCTTCCACAACCCCGATTGGAAATGTAAATTCATCATCACTGATGGAAAGTCTTTGCCTTATGTTTGAATAGCGTGTACTATAGGAGCCTTGAAGTGAAATCCGCGGACTGCGGGAGCCCCTGGCAATATCGAGACCGATTTCAGAACTTCTTAAGGAATATTCTGCGCTTTTTATTTGGGGAAGAACATTCTCGGCATCCTTATATATCAAATTGACCTGTTCAATCAGAAAATCCTCTCCGGGTACAGGCAGCTCAGGCACCAGAATGGTGAAATCACTAACGGTCTCCAATTCTAAAAGCTGAGTCAGATTTAAGTAGGAAATGTTCAGGTAGTTCTCTGCATTAACAATAGATAATTCTTCTGAAGCAGCCTGTGCCTGGATTTCCAGTAAGCTTCCTCTTGCAAGACTACCTGCTTCAACCAACTGACTGGTCCTCTTTATTTGTTGTTTTGTGATGTCAAGCTGGCTTTTTGATACTTCCAGTAATTCCATGTTTAGCAATATTTGTAAGTAGGCAAGGGAAATACTTAATGAAATATCATTTTTGATTTTTTCGACATCTTTCTGGGCGACAAGAAGATTATACTTATTTTGTTTGATGGTATTTTGAGTTTGGAGACCATTAAAAAGAGTGATGGAACTGCTTAAATAAAAGTTGTTGGATTGTATTGTGGTGTCTTTGGTAAACCTGTACGTTGATTCATCCAGTGCTCTTCCAAAGGAATAGGAGTGTGAGGCTGCACCATTAAGTGTTGGAAGTGCATTTATCCAGGATTGAAATAAAGTATTTTGGTTAAATTCAGCATTAAGTTCCTGTTGTTTAACCTGGATATTGTTCTTTATAGCATAGGATATACATTCTTCCAATGACCACTTTTTTTGTTGTCCGGAAGATTGAAATGAGAATAAAATTGAGAATATAAAAACAATTGGGATAAGACGTCTGAAAATTTCCATGAGTATCGTCGGTTAAAAAAATAAGGCGTAAAGATAGATATAAAACGGTTCTGCAGGGATATTATTTGAGAAAAATGTGATATTTGCGGAAAATAGTCAGAGCCTGCCCCGTGAAATAAATCGCAGATTTAATGCGGAGCATTATTTCACAGGGCCTGACTATTATTTGTTTGGCAGAAAGCTTTAAACAATTAGTATAGACTATTTAGGATAAAAACCTCAGATTTAGCTTAATAAGACAATTGTGATAAAAAATTTGTTTAACTTCAGAACAATAAACAATTTAAAAATTGGCTTCGCTGTGAGAAGTTTCCGTATGTTAAATAATAGACTAAATAAGTATGATTAAAAAGATAAAAATTGAAGGTATTGGTGTAATAACTCTTAATAAAAGCAAAAGAGCCAGGCATGTAAGTATCCGCGTGAAACCTCGTACAGGGGTGATGGTTACCGTGCCAATCGGTGTTAATTATGATAAAGCTATCGAATTTGTCCATAAAAAGACAGACTGGATCAGTAGGCAACTTGAAAGGACGAAGAGAATGGAAGGCAAACAAACCGTGTTTACCAGGGATATGGAATATTCAACCAGGTCTCACCGGTTGGTTTTTTCTCAATGGGAAAAGAAAAAGATTGAAGTAACAGTTTATAATGGAATCATTAAATTAAAATTTCCGGCAGGTATGGCTGATAATAATTCAATCCTTCAGGAGATGATCAGGAAAGGAATAGTTGAGGCCCTGCGAAGGGAAGCAAAGAAATACTTACCAAAACGTGTGGAAGAATTTGCTGCCAAAAATGGATTTACATTTAACCGGGTAAGTATAAGAAATTCCAAAACACGATGGGGAAGTTGTTCCTCAAGGAATAATATAAATCTGAATTTACATATCATGCGGCTTCCGGAAAAACTTGCCGATTATGTTATCCTTCATGAGTTAACCCATACTGTTCATAAAAATCACGGGAAAGAATTCTGGTCGTTGTTAACTGAAATTACTGGTGACGGAAAGGGCCTGGCAAAAGAATTGAGAACTTATGATATTCAAATTTTTTAAATCACAATATGAAAGAATATTCCCTTGCTGCATTTTATGATCCATTGTTAAACCCTTTCCTGAAGGGGATTCGTTATAAGATCCTTGATATTGTACGGGAATACCAGCCCGGCTCCATTCTGGATATTTGCTGCGGTACGGGCTACCAGGTAAAACTTCTTCAGAAACATGGATTTAATGTAACGGGTATTGATATTTCAGACCAGATGCTAGCCGTCTCCAGATCAGGCAGACCCATAGCAAATTGCTTAAAACAGGATGCCACTTCCCTTGACTTTCCGGATGCATCCTTTGATCTGGTAATGATCACCCTTGGATTACATGAAAAGAACTTTTCGGATTCACACAGGATACTTCTGGAAATGGAACGGACTGTTCGTTCGGGAGGGCATATTATCATTGCAGATTATTCTCTGAATGCAAAAACCTCCTCTCTGTCAAAATATTTAATCCATTTTATTGAATCCCTTGCAAGAGAGGATCATTACAAAAATTTCAGAGAATATCTTGTTTCGGGAGGATTAACACGGCTGGTATCTGATTTCAGTTTTACCCGTATCAATGATCATTTTTTTTTCGGACGCGGGATAATCCTCAGTCTTTTTAGAAAACAATAACAGGAAGTCCTTATATACACCCGCCACAACCTACTTTCATATAATAATGCACCAACCCATTAATGCGGCGGAATATTATAAACATTCCTGTTACAAAGATGGTCAGTAGTCTTGCTGTTAATGAAGAAGAATTCACTCCGTTCGCAGGGCTGACCTGCTTATATAATTCGTTAAAACCCGGTTTAAACTTTTTACATATTCAAGGGTTTTATTTTTACCGAATATTTCCTCAAACTTATTGACTATAAAATCTTTGATATGGCTTTCCCATTCAAAATAGGAAAGGGTAGAGATTCTACCGGGATTTTTTTTCTCGAAGGTTCTTTTTAAACTATTCACCTGGGTATGAAAAGCCATATAAGCTTTTATAAGCGTTTTCAGCTCATCGGAAAAATAATTTTCTATTAATTTTAATTCGCTTGGAAGAACTTCATAAGTAATCTCATAAAAGTCGCAAAATCGGTTTTCCCAATTGATAAAATGTATGAAATAATTGGAAATTTTAAATACTTCTTTACTCTTTTTTGGATCGATACTTTTTACAAAAAGCCCTTTGATTTCATCTAAGTAATGTTCTTTCAGGCAATCATTAAGAATATAGGTTATCTCAGTTGTGTGTTTAGCATACTCCTTACTGAAATTGTTAGGGGAAAAGTTCTTGAGATCAAACGGTTTATTGAAATCCAGCACCCTGGCAATCAAATCGATTTCATCCATAAAAAGATCGTAAAGAGGGAAAAGTTTTTCTTTGAAAACTTTCTTATAGAAATCTTCAGTGTAATATCCCTGAAGAATATACCTGACCACTTTGTGGTTATGCTCGGCAATTTTCCTTATATCGCTACGATACATTCTTGAATATTCGGAGATCTTACTTCGGATATTAATCGTTTTATTGTTTAAAGTTACCCGTACTTCAACAGGGTAAAATTCATTTTCTGAATAAGCCATGACATTTTCCTGTTTATTCAGGTAATGTTGTATTT
>DAOVQI010000290.1 GCA_030628785.1 Bacteroidota bacterium | reverse complement strand
AGGGCGGGGAACAAAGTTAGCCTATTTATCTCCCCTCAAAATTTGGGGAATTTTATTTTCAAATTTATTAAATTCCCCAAATTTTGAGGGAGGGGAGTTGGTTTCTTTTAAAACCCCGCCTTAAAAGGCGGGGCTATTGATAAATTAATCACCAAAAGTTTATGAACTAAGTAAGTAATTAATCAGGTAAGTAAGGTTATTATCATTTCTTTACAAAATGAATTTTCTTAGCTGGGATTGAGGTTTACCTGTCGGAAAGCAAGGTTGGCAGGTTCAGTGAAAGAAGGGATTAAATTTTTTCTCTTCACCGATTGTGGTATTTGGGCCATGTCCGGAATAAACAATTACATCTTCATCAAGAGAAAAAAGTTTGCCGGTAATGCTCTCAATAAGTGTTTCATAATCTCCGCCAGGTAAATCGGTACGACCAATACCGCCCTGAAAAAGCACATCACCAACCAGAACGAATTTCTGGGTCTTGTTATAAAAAGCCAGACTGCCCTTGGAGTGTCCAGGTACATGGATCACTAATAATTCTGAATTTCCAAATTTCACTTTATTTTTTTCCTCCAGAAAATTTCCTATCGCAGGAGGTTGTTCAATCTCAAACCCAAATAATTTACCTTGTTGGTTTGCACCCTCCAGCATCGGTTTCTCAAATTTGTGTGCCTGGGTTAACAAACCAAACTGTTCATGTATAAAAGAATTTCCTAACAGATGATCAATATGGCAGTGAGTATTAAGTAGTGCTACCGGCTTAAGGGATTTATCTTTTAAAAAACATAATAACCCGGTTTTTTCTTCATCATCATAACAACCCGCATCAACAATCAAACATTCATTAATGTCATCATAAAGCACATAGGTGTTTACCTGGAAAGAGTTAAAAATAAAAGATTCAATTCTGATCATGTTTATTAATTGTTGTCGTTTGCTGTACCTTTCAGAAGGGGAACGAAGACAAAAAATCCGTGTGAAGACTTTTTAAACTCGTCCTCTCCTTTTTTTATGACCGTTGTCATAACCTGCGTAAATGAACCACCAAGAGGTAAAACTATCCTGCCGCCAATTTTAAGTTGCTGAAGCAGTTTTTCCGGTATTTCTGAAGTAGCCGCAGTGATCAGGATCTTATCAAAAGGACTGTATGCCGGAAGCCCTTCAAAACCATCACCATAAAAGAAGTGAGGTTTATATCCTAAATCTGTTAATAGTTTCCGGGTTTTCAGGTAAAGTTTCTTTTGCCGTTCGATGGTATAAACCCTGGCACCAAGTTCAAGCAAAATGGCAGCCTGGTATCCTGAACCGGTACCAATTTCCAGGATTTTGTCATGTTCTTCTACCTCAAGCAATTCGGTTTGAAATGCTACAGTATATGGTTGGGAGATAGTTTGTCCGGCACCGATTGGAAAAGCCTGGTCTTTATAGGCAAAATTGATGAAACCCGTTTCCATAAACAGATGCCTGGCGACTTTATTAAGTGCATCCAAAACTTTCTCATCCCTGATACCTTTACGTCTGACTTCCTCAACCAGTTTTTTTCGTAAACCCTTGTGTCTGAATGTATCTTCTATCATTTGAAAAAAGAAATGACTAAAATGCCTAAAATGCCTAAAATGAACTAAAATTAAAGTAAGAACTTAACAGGAGTAAGGTTATCAACAAAAGAACGTTAATAAGTTGATATTAAAAATAATACTGATTCCTGCAAAAAACTATAAGTTTGCAGAAACAGTACAAAAATATGATAAAAATTGGTGTTATCGGGTTAAAAAGATCGGGTAGTGGTGAAATTAAGAAAATAAAAAAATCCGGTGGATTTCAAATAACTGGAATATTCGACCCTGATTTCATCTATGCCAAAAAAGTTTCCAGCCAATTATCTGTTCCTTTTTACGAGTCACCAAGTGATCTGATAGCACAATGTGATGCGATAATTTTTTCCTTGCCTGCTGATAACCACTTTAACCTTTTAGTTCAAACGCTGAAATGTTCAAAGCATCTTCTGATTAAAAATCCATTATCGATTTCGTTGGAATCTGCAAACGAATTAGTAAAATTAACCAGGGAAGCAAATGTAGTCGTTCAGCTCGGAAACACCGAAAGAATGAATCCTGCATTTAAGGCTTCCCTAAAGTACATAAAAACCCCGGTATTTATTGATATACAAAGATATAGTAAGCCGGGAAAGTATATAAATGAAAAGGGATTGATTTTGGATCTGTTGTTCAGGGATATTGATATTATAACCAGTCTATACCGGTCAAACATTAAAAAGGTCAATGCTATTGGGGTCTCAATAGGTGGAGAAAAAGTGGATATCGTAAATGCACGATTGGAATTTGACAACGGATCCGTCGCAATGTTAACCCTGAATAGTGTGTCTTTGTCGGATACATTGAAAGTCCAATTGTATCAGAAAGGGGAATACATTACCATCGATTTCATCAAAAAGCAAGCCATTATAGTCAGGTTAAAGGAAGGCCAGGACAAAGTAAGCCAAACCATAGAAAATCAATTTCAACAAGAATTCTTTTTTGAACGGCCGAAAATTATTTCAGTTAACCAGGATATTGAGGAACTTGCTTTATTCTGCGATTCAATACGAAATAAAAGGAATCTTGTAGTTGGAATTGAGGAAGGATTCATTACACTTTCAATCGCTTTACAAATCATTGATAAAATCAATGTACATGAAAACCCTTTTGCCCTCAGAAGATAAATTCCGTTTGTTAATAAAATATTACATAGCCGGAAAATAATTTTCAATTATTTTTGTTATACAAAAACGATATCCTTAATAATTCAGTTCTCAAATCTTTCTACACCAAGCAGCCAAATTCGTAAATCACATAACTCCTAAATGCATAAGAAAGCTCATGTTTTAAAATACTTGATTTTCGATATCTTGGCTGCTGCCGGAAGCTGGACCTTGTTTTATATCCTCAGGGAGAATTATATCAAACCGGAACATATTACCTCATCTTTGACTATTTATTTTGATCCATATTATTTTATCGGATTATCTATGATCCCTTGTTTTTGGATTTTTCTATATTCTTTAACCGGGTACTATAAGGATATATACAGAAAATCCAGGTTAAAGGATTTGGGTGAGTCTCTGCTAATAATCCTGATCGGTTGTACCGTAATTTTTTTCGCCATTATCCTGGATGATAAATTTCCGGTACACAATAAATACTTTTTATCATTTCTTGCCTTGTTTTTTATTCAATTTATTCTGACGTATGTACCCAGGTTAATTATTACAACCCGAACCATACATAAGATCCACAAAGGAATAATCGGATTCAATACTTTACTGATAGGAAGTAACGGAAGGGCTGTGAAGATCTTCAAGGAGATAAAGGAACAGGAAAAATCATCAGGAAATAAATTTATTGGTTATATCAGCGTAAATCATAATTCAAAAAACCCTGTGAATAAATACCTTGATCATTTGGGTAATATGAACCATATTTCGGAGGTGATTATAAATTATCTGGTCGAAGAAGTTATTATTGCTATTGAATCAAATGAACAAGATGCGATTGAACAAATTATCAATAAAATCGAGAAGACTTTTGTAATCATTAAAGCTGTCCCAAGCATGTATGATATTCTCATTGGAAGAGTGAAAATGTCAGTCATTTATGGTACACCATTAATTCAAATCTCACACGAATTGATACCCGCCTGGCAGGCAAATCTGAAAAAACTCCTGGACATTTTGCTTTCGATTATATCACTAATTTTGTCATTTCCGGTAAGTTTAGCGCTGATAATCGGCATTAAATTCACTTCAAAAGGATCCGTGATCTACAGCCACGAAAGGATCGGCAAGTATGGTAAACCGTTTAAACTTTATAAGTTCCGAACCATGTTTGCCAAAGCGGAGAAAAACGGACCGGAATTATCCAGCAAAACCGACTATAGGGTTACACCCATAGGCCGGTTTATGCGGAAACACCGGCTGGATGAAATTCCAAACTTCATTAATGTACTAAAAGGTGAAATGTCACTAGTGGGCCCAAGACCGGAAAGGAAGTATTATATTGATCAGATCCTCATAAGGGCACCCCAGTATATACATCTGCAAAAAGTAAAACCCGGCATTACATCATGGGGACAGGTTAAGTACGGTTATGCTGAGAATATTGATGAAATGATCGATCGTTTAAAGCACGATTTGCTTTACATTGAAAATATGTCTCTTTATGTCGACTTTAAAATTATGATCTATACCCTGATTATTATTTTGAAGGGAAAAGGTATTTAACCTGAAAAATTACCTTCGGTGCGATAACGAATAACTAAGCGTAACCTGCACCCGAAGGTAATTTTTCAGGTAGTTATTAGGTTACTTGTTATTAGTTAATTGTTCAGGGTAATTTACTTTCTGCATTTGAAGACCGCTGAATTTTCTAAGATAATCAAGTTAAATCGCTATAAACAATTAACTGTTAACATTTAACGAATAACTCTGAATTATTTGTGATAGACTTTAGGTGATTAGAGGTTCTTATCCTGATTTTAACCTTATTTCCTGAATGGGTTTATAAACCGGTCCTTCCCTTGTTAATATGCTCTCATAATATACAAGCTTTGTTATT
>DAOVQI010000090.1 GCA_030628785.1 Bacteroidota bacterium | reverse complement strand
GAGCTGGTATAGCGGAGAAGTCAGCAGAAGTCATAGTAGTCAGAAACCTAATATTCTGATGAAGGACTGAACGTTAATCTTCCTGAAATTGAATTGGGAGAGCTTATTCCTTATGTGGGTGACCGATTCCCATGTAAGGCTCAGCCCTTTTCAATATTGCGTTACAGCTTCGATATGAATATTGCTGTCCATTTGCTCCCTCAAATAACCATTTATTTGGTCTAAAAGATTTGTAGTACTTTCTTAATAGTAGTAAGGCATACCTTGACAGGGTAACCATCCGGTCATTTTTCCCTTTTGCGGTTCTAATATGGATAAACATTCGCTTTGAATCAATATCATTGATTTGCAGGTTCAAAGCTTCCCTTATCCTCAGACCTGATGAATAAACAAGCATTAAAATACATTTGTGTTTGATGTTCCTAACATTGTCAAAAATTACTTTTATCTCATTTTTTGAAAGTATTACTGGTAATTTCTTCTCTCTTTTTGGCCGATCAACAAAGTAATATTCCTTCGGGTATCCCAGGACCTTTTCATAATAGAATTTAATCGCATTGATTATTTGGTTTTGAAGAGAAGCAGAAGCTCCATTGTCAATAAGATGGAGAAGATAATCCATTATATTGTCTTTGTCTATTTCTTATGGAGATTTGCCCTGGTAATGCAATAGAAAGTTACGAAATAATGATCGGTAGGTTGAAATTGTACTTTCACAATATCGCTTTAGAGTAAGTTTATCTACCATCCTATTTACAGCCTTATTAATTTCCATGACTTTTTTAGTTATAAAGAAAGCAATTGTCATTTATTTAGTCGGTGAATAAACGCTTATTATCGTTTGTAAACGGATAAAATATTGGTTATAAACTCAGTACAAAAAGGTATAAAATTAATTCTCAGAGCTGGATAAGAAAAAATTGTGGTGGTCAGGAGAAATTTAGCAAATAATCCTCCCCCAAATAATTGCAATCGTAGACTGGGATTAAAAATTGATCTTAAACCTCCCCTGTATTTACGCAGTAAAAAATGGGACGTTTTTTTGAACAATAATAAGTTTGAATCATCTCTTAATTTTTAGCCCCATTTAGTCCCACTTCATTTGAAGATTTACAGTAATTGTTGAATATATAGTTAAATCGTCCAGATTAGTTTACTTAAAATATAGCATCAACACTTAATCAGTGTCAGGCAATCCTCCACAAAATATCAGGGAAATCTCAAATATGGTAAAAATGTAGTATCTTTGGATGTCAAATAATATTCAGATGAAACAAGTCATTACAGTATTGACGGGAGTATTCTTAGCAACTTCTGTTTTTGCCCAGACCAGGGTGGTCTATGGAAAACTGACTGCATTTAACACCTATCCAGTTCAGAATGTTGAAGTTACTGCAAAAAAGGCCAAAACGGCTATAACGTCTGATTCGCTCGGACAATTCTCTATTGTATGCTTTGAGAACGATATCATCAAGATAAAGCCAAAGACCTTTCGTCCAGTCAACAAAAGGGTTGGGCCGGATACAGACTCACTGTTTATTAACCTGCTTTTTATTGATACCAAATCGAACAGGGAACTGGCTGTCGGATATGGTTATATCAATGAAGAGGATCTTATTTATGCGGTCAATCATCTTGAACAGGAGAATAATGACTTTTGTAATTACGCAAATATTTTCGACCTGATTAGGGGCCGGTTCTCCGGGGTAATGGTGAGGGGTGTAAACGTCTATATAAGGGGAAGTGGTTCTTTTAGTGGCCAAACACAGGCTCTTTATATAGTCAATGGGGTATCTACCACCAGCATCGATTGGATATCACCTTGCCAGATCAAGTCAATCGATATACTAAAAGATAGCAATGCCGCTATTTACGGGACCCGGGGAGGCAACGGCGTGGTGCTTATAGAAACCAGGCGTTGAGCATAAACGGATCCATTCAGCAACAACATCTGGGACGTTGGTTTGATTATTATGAATATTCTTTTTACAATTACAAACCAAACGGTCGGTTTATGTCAGACAATTTGAAGAAGATGAAAATGGTATAACTACGAAAATAATTGGCTGCTATTTTAATGGTAGTTTCGACGAAACAATCAAAACCAAATAATTTATTGTTTTTATGGACTTTAAGCTATTCCTTTGGATAAAACAAAATATCAGACGGAATCTGCTGTTTTTCAATTCCCGGTCTCTGATAGTACACTTCGAGAGTACTACCTCCTCCTTGTTCATAATATTCCACCCGGTCCTTCCATTTCAGCCATTACAATATTTTCGCCCTCTTTCCGGATGTAATGATTCCCGTCCGTGTTAGCTCCCCAGTTTTCATGACTTCCGGTTTCTTCGTTATAAATACTTTTCCTGTCGTAACTTGACCACATTTGACCCTTTTCACCCGACTGGGGCAGAACAGCAAGCGCTTCCATGTCGGTCAACCTGGAGCGATCGGATGGGTATCAACAATCCCGGTCAATGGAGCGGTTTCTCACCTATGAGCGGGAGTAGTTGGACCGTTGTTTATAGCGAATACATCTGGTCAAGAATTTCGAGGATCATTGTATGGACATCTTCACGATTTTCAAGGGAAGCAGTAATACCATACATGGCAGCTGATCTTGATGCTTTCCTGAATGAATCTGGTGGCTTCCATTGTTTTTCCGGCTCTTTCAAGATAACCTCCTATACCCAACAAATGGATAAGCGCCCATGTTGCTACAATAGGAGCTCTGTTCTTCGGGATATTAAAAGCCTCAGTGAGCAAAAAAATCCGCAAATGATCTTTGTATTAAATGAATTAAACCTGTTTCAAATGATGCAGGTTCCTGAGGTTGCGGCATTTAAATTCTTTTTCTGGAGTAAATCCAATTTAAGTTTTTCTGATTATAAAGATCAGTTATTCACTGCTAACCGGCCGAATGACAAGCTTCGTAAATTAAGTATGGAAATCCTCCATTATTATGTGCAAATTCCTACCATCGAACTTATGGCAGAAGAGGCTCTCTCCAGTATGATGAAACAGATCTGCTTTTATCATGAAGCCGGCTTTTTTAAAGGAAGCCACGAAACAAATTCTCTGTGTGATAAACTGGTAGATTTAATGAACCACCTGAGACAACAGGCTGACCTGGGTTTCAAGTTCCTCTATGGCATAGATCCAGTGGGACAGGAAGGAAATTACATGTTATATTACAATGACCTGATCCTGGCTGATAATACCATACTGATAATGTCCGATGAAACCAGGATGACATACATTACCAGTAATGCTATAAATCTTCTTTTGACTGATAACCCTGTGTTTTATGAAAGGAATTATCAATGGGGAAAAAACCTGATCAGTAAGTCCACCTTGATCAGCGGTAGTGCCGAAAAGGAACGCTACAAATTTTACCGGGGTATTGAGGATCAAATCAACAAACTCCGGGAGACGGTCTGTACGTGATCATCGATGTTAGGCTTTACCATGTAAGGTTTCGACCCAGTGCAAAGCCTGAACGCCTGTTCCATCTGCAATCTGATGGCGACAGCTGAAACCGCAGGCTACTATGGCTGTTCCATTCTGCCGGTTGCGAATAGCCGGGAAGAGTTTTTCCTCACCCACTTGCATTGACATTTTGTAATGCTCTTTTTCGTAACCAAATGAGCCGGCCATACCACAACATCCGGAATCAACCTCTTCGACGGAGAGTTCCTGCACGAGATCAAAAACATCCTTCATGGCATTGGTACCAAATAGCGACTTTTGATGGCAGTGACCGTGAAGAAGAATAGTATTATAGGGGGAGGTGAATTGGTTGTTGCAATTGCCCTCCCGGATTTCCCGGGCAAGGAATTCATCTATCATCATTATGTTTTCCTTTATACGGGAACCGAGTTGTTCATCTTCGATTAAGTCTGGTAAGTCATCAATCAGGGCAGAAGCACAGCCGGGCTCACAAACCACGATTTTGAGTCCCTGTTGGATAAATTCATCCAGATTTCGCAGGGTTTTCTCTCCTTCCATTTTCGCTTTCCTCAGGAATCCATGAGAGATCCTTGGTCTCTGGCAGCAACCGGCGTTTGCCAGTATAACCTCGTATCCGCATGATTCCAGTAATTCCACGGCTGAAATACCCACACTGGTTTGATGATAGTTCATGTAGGTATCGTTAAAAAGTACAACCTTTTTTGAGAATCGTCCGTTTAGTTCAGATCGTTTGGCAAACCATTTTGGAAATGGCAGTTTTGCATAATAAGGAAGTATGCGGCGACTGTCGATGCCGGCAACCCATTCGAGTGTTTTCCGGAACAGACGGGTTTTCTGGACCCAGTTTACTAACGGGGCTTTCCATCCTGCTATTTTTCCTGCCATTTCAGTTGAACTTGCGACGAATCGCTCACGTAATTTTATCCCGTGAGCATCATGATACTTTTGGAGGAATTCACTCTTTAGTCTTGCCAGATCAACATTACTTGGGCATTCTGATTTACAGCTTTTACACGACAAGCATAGGTCCATAATTTCATACAGTCGCTTGCTTGTCATTCCGTCCAAACCTAATTGTCCGGTCATGGCAAGGCGAAGGGCATTTGCCCGGCCACGTGTTGAATGCTCTTCATCGCGGGTAACCCGGTAAGTGGGACACATGGTGCCAAGGAGATTCTGCCGGCAGACGCCTTGACCGGTACACATCTCTACCGCCTGGGCGTATGTTCCATCCTCACGATAATGATATTCGGTAGGGAGGGTGGGTGTTTTATATTCCGTACCGTACCGGAGATCCTGATTCACTGGGTTTGGATCAATAATTACTCCCGGGTTCATCAAGCCGGCGGGATCAAATAATTTCTTTACTTCTCTCAGAGCATTATAAATTTGTGGTCCGAAGTACTTTTCCAAAAGCGGACTACGGACTCGACCATCACCATGCTCACCGCTCAAGGAACCACCATATTTTTTAACCAGTCCGAATGAAAACTCTGCTATATCCTTCATATTATCAATGTCTTTCTGATCTTTCAGGTTCAGGAATGGCCGGATATGGATAGTTCCGACACTTGCATGTGCATACATTGCTACGGGGACATCTCGTTTTTTACAGAATTGTAAAATCTGGTCGATATATTCCGGAAGGTCATCGACTGGAACGGTTGAATCTTCAATAAAAGGAATCGGTTTACGATCACTTTTTACGCCAAGTAATAAACCCAAACCGTTTTTCCGGACTGCCCAAACATTAGCTTGCTCAGCTTGATCGGATATCACCGGCCAGCAGTATCCCAGTTTTTTATTTTGCATACCGGAGGCCAGATCTTTGACTTTACGGGTCGCTTCTTCAGTGGTATCCCCGAAAAATTCCACGATAAGAATAGCCTTTGGATTACCTTCAATAAAGCCGCATAGCGGAGCAATACTGAGGTTTTCACGTGCACGGATAATTACATCCTCATCCAGTATCTCTACCGCAGAAGGTTTATGTTTTAATATCGGGGCAACCGTTCGAATTGATTCAACTAAATCATCAAAATGAATGGTGCACAATACTTTATATTTTGGCAAAGGTTCAAGGTTCAGCTTTGCCTCCAGAACGATACCAAGCGTTCCTTCACTACCAACCATCAGATTTGAAAGATTCCAGTAATCTGTATTGATAAAAGAATCCAGATTGTAACCCTGAACGCGACGCATCAACTTGGGATATTTCTTTTCTATCTCATCATGATTTGCTTCGATTATTTTTTTTAGCCCGATGATAAGTTTTGCCTCACGACTATTTTTACCAGTGGACCGTAAATTTTGTTCATATTCTTCAACAGGATGTTCTTTAAAATGGAGTACTGTTCCATCCGATAAGAGGGTCTTTGTCTCCATCACATGATCGCGGGTTATACCATAAAAGATACTCTTCGTGCCGGAGGAGTTATTACCGATCATACCGCCTATTGTTGCGCAGTTACTGGTAGCAGGATCAGGAGCGAAGTGCAGGTTGTGATTTGCCAGAACGATGTTTAATTCATCCAGTACAATTCCGGGTTGAACGCGCACCCAGTGGTCCTTAATATTCACTTCAAGAATTCTGTTCATGTACTTTGAAAAGTCAATAATCAGGGACGGACCGGTAGCCTGGCCACCCAGGCTTGTACCCCCGCCCCGGGGAAGAATTGGAACATTGTACTCACAGGCAGTTTGCACAATTGCTTTGACATCGGCTTCATCCCGTGGTATTGCCAGAGCAATAGGTCTGATTTGGTATATACTTGCATCGGTCGCGTATATTCCTAATGTAACTTCATCGAATGAAACATCTCCACGGACCCGATTCCGGAGGTCCAGTTCGAATCCTTTTAGCTTTACTTTTTTCATTTTTATTTTATGGTAAATGAAGTTGTTTTGGTCAATTGCCAGTTGACACGACACTAGCAACTTAAGTTAATTAATTATTTGCTGCAGGGCAGCCAAAAGCATATTGACATGATTTTGATCGCAACTGTGTCCCATAAGCCCTATTCGCCACACTTTTCCGGCAAAAGCTCCCAGTCCGGCTCCGATTTCAATATTGTACTCATCCAGCAGTCTTCTTCGAACAATTATATCATCCACTCCTTCGGGTATTCTCACCGCGTTTAGCATGGGTAGCCGGTATTCTGGTGCAACTACAAATTCAAACCCCATTTCTTCCAGACCATCCCTGAGTAATTCATGATTATGACGATGTCGCTTAAAACGTTGTTCCAGCCCTTCCTCAAATATCAGTCTGAGTGCTTCATGGAGGGCATAAACCATGGAAATTGGAGCGGTATGGTGATAGGCTCGTTTAGCTCCGGCCCAGTAATTTTTAACCAAACTTAAATCCAGATACCAGCTTTGAACCCTGGTTTTTCTTTGATCCATGATTTCAATTGCCTTTGGACTAAAAGAGACAGGGGACAAACCCGGTGGAGCACTGATACATTTCTGGGTACCGCTGTAGATAGCATCAATTCCCCAATCATCTACTCTTACATCAGTTCCAGCCAGAGAAGTGACCGTATCAACAAGAAATAAGACGCCTGAATCATGAACGATTTTACTTATATCTTTCAAAGGTTGCAACACTCCTGTTGATGTTTCAGCATGAACAATGGCCACCAGTTTGGGACTGCAATTACAAAGAGCCTGTTTTACCTGCTCAGGATCTACAGGACTTCCCCAATCGGCATCAATGCGAATTAGTTTTGCACCACAGCGTTCAACGATATCGCACATACGGTTACCGAATACCCCGTTTACGCAAACCAGCGCTTCATCCCCCGGTTCCAGCAAGTTTACAAAGCAGGTTTCCATCCCGGCGCTTCCTGTTGCAGAGACAGCAAACGTTAGTTGGTTTTCTGTTTGAAACAATTGCCGCAACATTTCCATTACCTGGTCCATAATCTGAATGAACTGAGGATCGAGATGTCCAAGCAGCGGGGTTGCCATCGCTCTTAATACGCGGGGATGAACATCGCTTGGCCCCGGTCCCATAAGGATCCGGGTTGAAGGATTTAGTTGGTTTGTCATTGTGATAATTGCATTTTAAATAAATAATGAGAAGTGCATTTAAAGATGCGAATAAATTTTATAAGATGCCAAAATACTGAGGTTTTGTGTATCTTAATTTTGTTTTTCCTGTGTAAAAATTACCTTTATTCTGTCCAAAATGTTGTAAACTTTGTAAAAATTCAAATAATCATTAATAACAAACCCTAAGGGTTTCCGAAAACCCTTAGGATTTATGTATTATGAAAAATGCTTCATCATCAGTAGATGTTATTGCTCAAAGTATGTATAAAACGCTTGCACAAACTTTTCCGGTGGCATGTGCATCTGATGAATTCTATTACTTTCCTCATATTCGGCTTCCGGATCAGAAGTGGAGCATTTGGGATCAATTTTCCAATGAAAGGATCATGGATATAGTAAAATTTCTTTCTTCCTGTGAAAATGAACTTGATGTGATAAGTGCTTCTCAACAGAATCAAGTTACCCGAACCGACCTGGCACTTCTTCAAAAATTTGCTTGTACGCTGAGAGAACAATTATCTGAATATCAAATATGGAGAAAGCAACCTACTTTTTACCTGACCCTTGCCAGTATCGGATTGTCGGAAGCTATGAGCTCGAAAGATCCTTCAGCCATACACGAACGAGCTGTTGGCCTTCCCGGTTTTCTTGATCAGGCAGTTAATAACCTAAAGCATGTTCCCTTGTTATTTCGGGATATTGCTTTTGAAATGATTTCAGATACTAAGCAGTATTTTGAATTCATAAGACGAACAGTTCCTGAAATAAACCTTGCTATACATGCTCTTAACCGGTTTGAAAATGCACTTATGAAAGTCTCAACAAAAAAGATTTTTCTTCTTTCGCATGATATGTTGGAGCATTTAGTACGTTTTCATATTTCTGCTGAAATGGATATCAATGAGGTGAACCAAAAGCTTGATCAGGAGATTAGTGAAATGAAGCAAATTTTAGAACGAGAGGTACGAAACTTAAATCTTGACCTGAATTTGTCGCCTGGATCTGAGAAAACCTGGCAGGAAATATTTGAAAGCCTCCCAATTCCTAATCTGAGAAACAAAGAAATTACCAGTTTGTATAGGAATGAAGTGAACAGACTTAAGGAACACTGCTTAAAGCAGGGATTCGTTTTAACCAACTTGGTTACATCCTGCCCGGTATGTGTGACTTCCATGCCATCCTTTCTATCAGCAATAAGGACAGCTTCCAGCTACAGTATATCACCAGGCCGTCCTTCTGCCGGTGGAACATTCTATATCTATATGTTGTCAAAAAAAGCACAACAGGAGAATCTTCGTGAGCTAGGAATGCTTTCTGCTCATGAAACATATCCAGGTCACCACTTACTGGATATTTCCCGGTTGAACTTGTTACGATCCTGTCGCATCCCGGTTGAACAGCCCATATTCTATGAAGGCTGGGCGTGTTTTGCAGAAGAACTCATGAGGCTTACAGGATATTTTGAAGAACCCGGCGACCGGCTCATACTGGCCAAGCGCAGGCTCTGGCGTGCATTAAGAGGGAAAGTTGACTTAGGTCTTCAGACAGGTACAATGAATGTTACAACAGCAGCAAAGTACCTGGAAAGCGCAGGTTTCTCCCGTGAAAGGGCCAGATCATCAGCACGTAAATATCCTTTGAATCCCGGATACCAGTTGTGTTATACTATTGGTATACACCGTTTCCTGGATTTGTTTAACAAGTACGGCAGGGAGAATCTTCAACATTTTGTTCAAATGGTATTAAAACAGGGAGAAATCCTTTTTGCTGATCTTGAGGAAATGTTCAGGAAAACACATAATTAATTTATTGTATAGGAATTTACTCTCCGCCTCCCGAAAGCTTTCGGGATGGCGGATCATGAGATCGCCCCGCCCAGTCGGGGCTAAGTTCAAAAATTTCCCTTATCATATGGGTGATTCCGTAGAGATTAAAAAAATCCAAAGTTCAAAATCCAAAGTTCAAAATAAATTCCAAACCCCAAATCCCAAGTTCAAAACTATTGCTTTGAAAAGCAGGAT
>DAOVQI010000356.1 GCA_030628785.1 Bacteroidota bacterium | reverse complement strand
TCGGGACAGTTTTCCTGAATATGAAAAAAAGACTCTTGAAAACAGAATGCTTAACAAAGACTTTCCGTTTTGCTACAGATTGATCAAACCATAATAAGTCTTGATCTTTTCGAGGAAAAGTTCGCCTGTGATCTCCCAAAATGTAAAGGAATGTGCTGTTTTTTTGGAGATTCCGGTGCCCCATTGGAACCCGGGGAAGTAAATATTCTTAACAATATTTACCTCAAAGTAAAGCCATATCTGAGAAAAGAGGGAATTAAAGCCATTGAGAAATCAGGCCCTGCTATCATTGATGATGATGGTGACCATGTAACACCATTAATAGATGATAAAGAATGTGCTTATACTTACCTGGAAGGGGATATTTATAAATGCGCTATTGAACGTGCCTTTATCGAAAAGAAAACAGGATTCAGAAAACCTGTTTCCTGTTGCATTTTTCCGGTACGGGTAAAAAAATACAATGATTTTGAAGGAATAAACTACGAAAAATGGGATATTTGCAAACCGGCAAGAGAGCTGGGTGCAAAGTTGAATATACCAGTATACCGGTTTTTAAAAGATCCTTTGAAAAGAAAGTATGGTAAAAAGTGGTATAAGAAACTTGAGATAGCTGCTGATGAAGTATTAAAAAAGCGGACAGATTAGCGAACAACTAAATAAATTGTAACTAATCAGTATATTGAGAGAAAATTTCACTAATATAAAAATGTGACTCTTCAAAACTAAATTGGAATAAATTATATTTCTACCTTACATTAAATCAGTTATAAATGTTTAATCAAATGGAAAAAATAAAAAAGTACATCGAAGAAAATAAACAAAGATTTTTGGATGAATTATTCGATTTGATAAGGATCCCTTCTGTAAGCTCTAAACCCGAGCATAAAGATGATATGGTCAGGGCCACAGAGTATATCGTTGAAAAGTTACTGGAAGCCGGTGCTGACAAAGCCGAGGTCTTTTTTACCGAAGGTCATCCTATTGTGTATGGGGAGAAAATTATTGACCCTAACGCTCCAACTGTATTGGTTTATGGTCACTATGATGTGCAACCGGTTGAGCCATTAGACGAGTGGGACTCTCCTCCCTTTGAACCTGAAATCCGGGATGGAAAAATATATGCCCGTGGTGCCGATGACGACAAAGGCCAGTTGTATATGCATTTTAAGGCTTTTGAATTGATGGTGAAGACCAATACCCTTTCTTGTAATATTAAGTTCATGATTGAAGGGGAAGAGGAAGTTGGTTCAAAAAGCCTTAAGAAATTCTGTATTGAACATAAGGAGCTTCTAAAATCTGATGTGATTCTGGTTTCTGACACGACCATGATTGCCAGTGATGTTCCTTCCATTACGGTAGGATTGCGTGGATTAAGTTATATGGAAGTGGAGGTGACAGGACCAAACAGGGATCTTCATTCCGGTCTTTACGGAGGAGCAGTTGCCAATCCGGTTAATGTGCTTTCTAAAATGATCGCTTCCCTGACCGATGAGAATAACCATATTACCATCCCCGGTTTCTATGATGATGTTCAGGAAGTTAGCCGGGATGAACGAAATGAAATGGCAAAACAGCCTTTTAACCAGGAAGAATATAATAAGTCAATCGATATCAATAAAGAAGTCGGGGAGAAGGGATACAGCACGATTGAAAGAATTGGTATTCGCCCTTCACTTGATGTTAATGGCATATGGGGTGGCTACACGGGTGAGGGAGCAAAAACCATTTTGCCTTCAAAAGCAAGTGCAAAAATCTCGATGCGCTTGGTTCCAAACCAAAAATCCAAAAAGGTTGATAAACTGTTTGAAGAATATTTTAGATCCATTGCTCCTGATGGTGTAAGGGTTAAGGTGACAAGTTTACATGGCGGTGAAGGTTATGTTTCTCCTATTGATAATGTTGCATATCAGGCAGCAGGCAAGGCTTGTGAGGATACCTTCGGCAAAAAACCAATACCGGTCAGAAGTGGTGGAAGCATTCCAATCATTTCCGATTTTGAGGAGGTGTTGGGGGTGAAGTCCATTCTTATGGGATTTGGTCTGGATTCCGATGCCATCCATTCACCGAATGAGAATTATCCTTTGTTTAATTTTTTCAAAGGAATTGAAACCATACCCTTATTCTTTCGGTATTTTGCCGAACAGTAAAACAATTCTCCGATATACAATTCTCTGACTGAAAGGAACAGAAACCTCATGAGCAGCTCGTGTGTGCGAGCAATTGGTCTCTGAGGAAGTTAAACTCAAAAAGGTTAACTATCATCTTTATCAACCCACAGTTCAACTGTGGGTAATAACAACCTTACAGATTAGGCCAATAGCCGTTTTTTCCTCCTAAGGTGATTTTTTTAGAGCTGTGGTAAAAGGGATCCCTTTGGCACAATAAAAAAGTATCAAATATCTCAGAAAGTGATGCCCGCCCAGCCGCCCGCCTTACCGAGTCATTCGGGCAGGAAGTCATTCGCCAGCCCGACAGAAATCGTTCTGGCGGGGACAGGCCTAATGCAAAATACCATTCAAAAAAAATTACCAAATATCAAACACTCGTTTTGGTTATTGGAATTTGTCATTTGAGATTTTTTTGGTTTTTGGGATTTGATAATTGTGATTTTCTGCTAAAAATTAACAGAAATTGAATTTTAAGGTGCTAATAGGCTAATTAAAATAAATATTACTTTTAGTAAAAATATAGGGGGTATGTTTAAAAAAAGTTAATAAATATTTAGATTTGAATAAAAAAATAGGGGGGTATCATTAAAAAAAGTATTAATTTTGGATTCGAAACCATAAATATTTATTTTAAAATGGCAGAATTAAGATTCAGGGCATTGCAGGAAGTTTTTTCCAGGCAGCCCATAGCAGTGGAAAATCAATCTAATGAAGTATCGGAATATTTTGCAGAAAGAGTTTTTGACAAACCAAAAATGCAGAAATATTTATCCCGGGAAGCGTACCTAAGTGTAACCAGGGCAATTGAAGAGGGTACGGCAATTCACCGGAAAATGGCGGATCAGGTGGCTTCGGGAATGAAGGCCTGGGCTTTGGAATTTGGTGCAACCCATTATACACACTGGTTTCACCCATTGACTGACGGAACCGCTGAGAAACATGATGGATTTATTGAATTTGGCGATTATGGCGGTTTGATCGAAAGTTTTTCAGGAAAATTACTGGCACAGCAGGAACCTGATGCATCCAGTTTTCCAAGTGGAGGCATCAGGAATACTTTTGAAGCCCGGGGCTATACCGCATGGGATGTGTCATCCCCGGCATTTATTGTCGGAGAAACCCTGTGTATTCCAACGGTATTCGTTTCATATACCGGCGAAGCTCTTGACTTTAAGACCCCCTTACTAAAATCTTTAGCTGCGATTGACAAGGCAGCAGTGGATATTTGTCATTATTTTGATAAAAATGTTAACAAAATTACCCCAACCCTGGGCTGGGAGCAGGAATATTTCCTGATTGATACGGCTCTTTTTCAGGCCCGCCCGGATCTTATCCTGACTAACCGTACCCTTATGGGGCACCAGTCATCCAAAGACCAACAGTTAGATGA
>DAOVQI010000054.1 GCA_030628785.1 Bacteroidota bacterium | reverse complement strand
GCATCACTCAGTGCCCTCCCTTCAGCGATTGTAAGTGAAGCCGGTTTTTGCAAATAAATATCCTTCCCGGCTTTGGCTGCTGCGATGGCATGTAAAGCATGCCAGTGATCGGGAGTACTAATTAAAACAGCATCAATATCCTTATTGGCCAGTAATTCCCTGAAGTCTTCGTACATTCGTACCCCTTCAAACTTTTGTTGACCTTTCTTCTCCTTATAATAATCTTCTACCAGCTTTTTAGCGTCTTTCACACGTTTTGAATCGACATCACAAACCGCAATAATTTGAGCATAATCGTATTTCATAACGCCCGGCATGTCATGTGTCCGGGATATGCGGCCATTACCGATCGCACCGATATTAATCCTGTTGCCTGGGGCATTGGCGCCAAACACGGATGAAGGAACAATGGTTGGAACAATCAACACTGTTCCTGCGGAAATGGCTGTTGTTTTTAAAAAGTCCCGGCGACTTACCATACTTTTCTTTCCTCTCTTTTTGCTTTTCATCGATTTATTCTTTTTACTCTTACAAAATTAAAATATAATCTTATGTTTTAATTTTTGTAACTATTAAATTTTCGAGAGTCTCTTTTTTATATTCAGGTTAATTGGTTAGTTGTTATAGGTTATATGTTATATGTTATACGTTATATGTTATACGTTAATCTGTTAAATTGAACTTATAACTTTTAACACACACTGCCTCTTTTCCTCCCAACACACTGATTAGTTCCAATTTTCTATTCCATAATTTTATCCACTCTAACCTTTGGTGGATTGGCAAAATCCTGCCATAACCGTTCAGCCGTTTCAGGGGTAACAGTTCCGTCATAAACATACATCCTGTACCTGAGTATATAATCCTTCCCCGGCTTCAGTTCCCAACTCCTTTCCCTGATTGGACAAAACTGAAAGAACATATCTCCTCTCCCTCCATTTGAATCTTCTGGCCAGATCCGCATGGGTTCAGGATGTTCACGGTTGTATGGATGGCTCATAAAAACAATTCCGGATGTGCCTGTTTCTGTTGCTCCATATATATTACTCCACCTGGCCCTGGTCGCATCACCGTCTTTCCTTGTCTTGCCTTCAGAAGTCAGTACTCCGCTGTTCTTGTTGGTCCAATACTCCGTCGCACGGAAACCAAAACCGGCATACCGGTATTGTTCAAGTATTATTGGACTGGAAGAAGCACAATTCAGTTTCGAAGTAAAATCCCATAACCAAAATCCTTCATCACCACCACCAAGGTTCCAGACCCTGATGTCCCATTCTTCATTCATGGAATTTTTTTCACCTTCCGGTGAGGTAAAATCAACATGCTCATGGATTGCTTTAAATCCCCCATATACTTGTCCATTAATTAAGGAAACAAAACCTTTGAACCGAACTGTACCCTGTTCTTTCCCAAGATTCCAGAAATCCACTTCCCTTCCCTCAAAATTAGTTTTGGTCCAGGGATTCCAGATACCATAATGATGGTAATGGTCCGGAGGCTGGATACGGGTGAGAATGGCTCCTGATGGAGACCATAAAGGATGAATAAATGCACTTCTTGCAAATATTGAATCGACTCCTTCCGGCGGAGAAACAGGTACATGAAAATATTGGAGAACCTTTTGATTGTTTACAAATATTTGCAACGCATCACTACCTTTTCGTACCTTAACCGGAGTGCCTTCTATGGTTTTGCCTTCGGAAAGCCTGAATATCCTTTTTTCTCCGGGCTTGGTTTTTCCTGAAAGTATCCACCACAACCTTGGAGAAACACCTTGTTCTATCTGACATGGTACTTCAACGGATCTCTCTTTTAAAATCTCCTCCAGGAAAAGTTCATTATCCACATTCAGGCTAATATCATCCAATGGCAAAGAAACCGGAGTATTGATCCGGGTAAAATTACCTGCCTCAACAGTTATGGTTGCAAGAGAGATATTTTGGGCTATAACAAAGAAACTTATTTGAGAAAAGAATAAAATAAACAGTAAAGTGATCAGCACGGATTTACACATCTTAATGACATTCTGTTTTTTCCCTTTCACAACATTGATTAGTTTTAATATTTTTATTGTTCAATAAATTTTACTCACGGCTAATACAAAATTAACCGAGTTTTTCTTTACAATCAGAGCATTTCAGGTGTTAGAAAACAGTTCATAAGATTTTTTTTATCCTGAATCATTCCTGACGTAGCATAAGGATGCAAAAAAAACTTCTGTTACAAGTTGCAGGTAAAAAAACATATAACTTGTTACCTGTAACCTGCAACAGTTAAAAAAATGTTAAAAACACAAAGTTATTCGCTATACATAGAATAAATAATTTTAATAACTTCCGGAAATATTACCTTTTATAAAAATACTTAATTAACTTTATATTTTTCTTAAAATCATTACAAATGAGTGAATTTGAAATTGCTTTTTTTTATAAATTTATTTTGGTTGTCTTAAGTGTAGTTTTCATTATAGCCTTTGTGGTTTTCTTTATTATGTCAAACACGGTTGGACAAATCAGAAGGGAAGTAAGCAACCTGTTTTATTTTCTAAATAATGAAATGATAGGCAAAACGTATAAATGTAAAAACTGCGGTTTTATTTCTAATGTGCCTCACGACTTTTGTCCCATATGTGAAAAGAACAATCAGGGGAAAACCTTAAGTGAACTCAGAAGCGAATACCGGTATAAAAAACGGGTTAACAGACCTTGAAATTCATTCAGGATCATACTCCGGATTCAATTCATTTGGAACCGGAGCATTTACTTTCTCTCTCCACTTCAACAACTTTTTATGAAGGTTTTTTGCCTTTCCAGGCATCTGTGCTGCCAGATTGTTTGTCTCACCAATATCTTCTTCCAGGTTATACAGTTCAAGATGTCCGTCCTCGAAAAATTCCAGTAATTTCCAATCACCTTTCCGAATTACACTTACCGGTGTGGTCCGCCAGATTAAACCAGGTAAATATCTTTTAGTCGCTTGCAGATATGCAGGAAAATGCCAGAATATTTCTCTTTTTTTGAATTTATTTTTCCCGGTAAATAGCGGTACAATATTTTTTCCGTCCAGTATCAGTCCTGACGGTTTTCTAATTCCAGCAATTTTGATAAATGTAGGATAAAAATCGACACCGATAACAGGTATGTCACAATGGATACCGGGGCTTACCTTACCTGGCCATCTTACAATCATCGGTTCCCGGATTCCTCCTTCATACAACATTCCTTTAGAACCCCTCAGGGGGCTCATATCCGTAATTCCACCTACTCCACCGTTATCGGAAAAGAAAATTACAATAGTATTTCCGGTTAATTTCAACTCATCAAGTTTATTCATGATCTTGCCAACACCGGCATCAACCGTTTCCACCATGGCGGCATAGGCAGGATTGTTTTGTTTTCCGTCAGCCGGTTTTCCATCATATTTCTTCTTAACCTCCGGCTTGGGTTGGATTGGTGTATGAACGGCATGGTAAGGAAGATACAGGAAAAAAGGATCATTTTTCGATTCTTCTATGAATTTAATGGCCTCGTCCGTTATCCGGTCGGTCAGGTATTCCCCTTCCGGGCCGTCTTCAAAAAATTTATTTTTATACGGACTAAAATAGGTTACCGGATGGCCCTGGTGACAACCTCCGATATTCACATCAAACCCTTGTTCTTCGGGGCTTGTTCCATTTTCTTCACCCAGATGCCATTTCCCCATCATTCCTGTCCGGTAACCGGCAAATCTTATCGTTTCAGCCAGTGTTACAAAACCACTGTCAAGGATTGTTTTATTCGGGATGGGTATCAATTTCCTGTTTATCGATTTTCCACGGTCAGGGTTGTTAACAGTGTAAACACCATGCCTGGGTGAATATTGTCCACTCATTAAACAGGCTCTTGTCGGTGCACAATTGGGAGCATTGGCATATGCATTGGTAAATATCATACCCTGGCTTGATAATTTATCAATATTAGGTGTTTCATAATAATTACTGCCCATAAAACCCACATCTTTCCAACCCAGGTCATCAACCATAATAAAAATGATATTGGGTTTTTCGTTATGGCTCAGATTAGTATCGAATGAATAACCCGAAAAACATGAGGCAGCAAAGGATACACCTAAACTAATTTTCCCAAAGGTTTTTATATAATCTGATTTTCCTAAATACATAACAGTTCCCGGAATTTCTTAATAGATTAATCTTTCTTTACGAGTTTTAATCCAAAAAACATTATTTATCTTTAATAGCTTTTTAAAGATATAAAATGAATTATTATTAAACTGTTTTTCAAAATAATTTTTTATGTATAGTTCAGAATTACACTTTAAGAAATTCCCGCGTATTTTCTTTTTCTACAGTATTCTACTGGTTCTGCCGTATATTTGTTATGCACAATACAGGCCTTCCTTACTTTTCAGGGAAGACTGGAAGGAGATACCGCCGGCTATTCCTGTAACACAGGAACATGTCGCAAACGAAAACCTGATTTTAAACCTTTATGGCGCAGGACGCGACAGCATAAAAAAAAGTAATCATGATCATCCTGTTGACGACCCGTATTATATCTGGTCGGGCATGTGCAATAGCAATTGGGCAGTAACCCTAAAACACAAAAAATATTATGCCGACCTGACCGAATTCGCAAAAGTAAATTGGAGATCAAAACAAAGCGGATTCCGTAAACTGCACCTGATTTTGAAACTGGCCGATGGAACCTGGCTGATAAGTGATTTGTGTGACGATCAGTCAAAGGACTGGCGTATTTGTGAATTTAATATAATGGACATGAATTGGTATTCGTTCAATATAGAAAGAATCAGTGAAGAAAAACCCATTAAAAACCCTGATCTTTCGAAAGTTGATGAAATTGGTTTTACCGATTTAATGCGTGGTGGAAGGAGTAGTGCATGTTCCCGTTTGGACTGGATAGAAGTATATGGTAAACCTGTTGAAAGAAATTCTGTTATTCATTAATTCATCTATACGCTTAGCGGTTTAAACGTTTGGTGAACTTAACGAAGCGATCTCACGAACGAAGTGAGTAACCTTGCCTGCCGGCTTTGCTCCGCTGACTGCGCCTTCGCGAAGCTATGTTCTTAACTGTATACTATTTATACCTATTCATATCTTAATGAGTCAGCAGGATTCCTTGTAGCCGCCTGGTAAACCTTACCACCGGTGGTTATAAAGGAAATCAGGAAAATAAAAATAACCGGATATACAAATATTACCGGATTTATGTCCAGATAATGATCCCATATACTGCCCATGAGCATTTCTGACATATAATATCCTCCGACACAACCCAGGATCGCTGCAATCAAGAGAATGTACATAAAATTCCTGTTTAAATTATTCATAATCCCGACAATCGAAGCTCCAAAAACCTTTCGTATCCCCACTTCCTTTGTTCGGTTTATGATACTCAATGAAACAAGGGTATACATACCGATAAGCGACAGCAGAGTCGCAATCAGGGCAAGGAAAATTTGTACTTCCTTTATGCCTTTGTTGATCCCTTTTGCCTCAGCCATGGTTTCTTCCTGAAGCCTGCCCGCATAAGGATAATTGGGAACAAGGGATTGCCAGGTCTCTCTCAGGGATGCATTAATCTCCGGGAGGTCTTCTGGTAATCCGCATACAACCATATTATAATACCTTTCCTTTTCAGCAAGACCAAGCATAGTTGGATTAATGGCCTGCCAGACACCCTGAGTGTAGAAATCATCCACTACACCAATAACTGTTAATTTTACAGTATCATACATCCATACCTCCTGACCAATAGGTTCTTCCCATCCAAAATCCCGGACCATCTTACGGTTAACGATAATTGATCCCTGCCTGTCTGCTTCTTCCCGTGAGGGATCAAATTTCCGACCCTCCAACAATCGCAATCCCATGGTTTCAATATATCCCTGGCCAATATCAAGTCTGTCGACTTCGATTTCATTTTCCTCATCCTTTACCGTACGCCTGTAGTTACCAAAACCAATATGTTCCTGGGTACCTCCAATCGAAATAATTTTAGGGTGTTTTATAGCTTCTTCTTTCAAAGGATTGAAGTTGGATCCATTGATTATTGGAACAATAATTACTTTATCCCTGTCATATCCAAGATCAAGTGTTGCCTGGTAGGTTGCATTCTGTGTAAATAAAATTCCCGATACCAGGGCAAGAACTGATATACCGAACTGTAGTGTCAAAAGGATCCGTGAAAAGACATTAGCTCCACCCAGTTTCATCTTTCCTTGCAGGATGCCTACAGGCCTGAAAGAACTGATGTAAAACGCAGGATAAGAACCTGCCAGGAATCCGGTAAGCAAAAGAAGCAAAACCAAAAATAACCAGAAGCCTTTATGCTCTGTGAAGGATAGCTCAATGGACATATACTCCCACATGCTGCTGTATGCAGGGACAAGAAATTTAGCAATGGCCAGGGCTACTATCAGTGCAAAAAAGCAAATGATTAAATTTTCCATAAGAAATTGAATAACCAGCTGCCGTTTTTGTCCGCCGACCACTTTTCTGATACCAATTTCCTTAAGCCTTTTACCTGCTGAAGCAATAGCTGTATTGGTAAAATTAAAACTGGCAATTAATAAAATTAATATGGCCATGATTGGTGGAGCAACAATAGCAGCAGGATGCATGCTGTTAAAGAGCCAGTTAGACCAAACATCACGGTTGTTTTTCCCTACCTTTTTTAAAGGAATGATCCGAAAATCGGTTATCTTAAAGTCTTCACGTGCCTCGTTCTGTACAGGAATATATTTTCTTAACATTTCCTTAACCCTGTCTACATGGGAAGGGTCCGGAACCTGAATGAAAGTCGCAGCCACCCAATATTGCCAGTTAGTTTCATCCAGCCCCCACATATCAACGAAATTATCGAACCGGGTCATTATATCTATCCGGAAACTTGAATTAAGTGGTAAATTTTCAAAAACCCCCTGAACCATGTAGGTAAAAGCTTTTTCTGAATCGTTATAAATAGTAATTATCTTTCCAACCGGATCCTGGTCTCCAAATAAAATCCCAGCCAGTTGTTCACTAATTAATACACTTCCTTTTTCCTCAAGAATACCCTTGCTTCCGGAGATCAAAGGAAAAGTGAACATATCCAGAAAGTCAGGATCCACATAGGCAACTATTTTATTAAAGATCTCATGTTCAACTTTTACGGGGGAATAGGACCGCATATAACGAACCACGTTCTCCAAACCGCTGATATCCTTTTTTATCTCTAAGCCTAAAGTCATTGGGGAAATCCCATATTCCTGATTACGGGCCTGCATATCCCGAAAGATATTTATCTTGTATATTTTATTACGGTTAACATGCTGCCCGTCCCAGCCGGCCTCAAACATATGATTGAAATAGGCTACCACGCATAAGGCCAGTGCTATCCCAAGTCCAAAGATGTTTATAAGGGCAAATACCCTGCTTTTAAAAAGATTTCGTAAAGCGACTACGAGGTAATTTTTAAACATATTTTAAAGTTTATTCTTCTTTTTGCAAGATAGTTAAAACTGGAAATAATTGTAACATTAGTTTAGTCTATTAACGAATGTCTAATTAATCCTTCTTCCTGTACCGTAATCTTTTTTATCTTGCGCACAATTCAAGTTTATCCAATGAAATTACCTTTTATATTTTCTTTTTCAACTTTGTTTTTGTTAGTCCAAATTTTCCTTTTCGGGCAAACCGATCCGGTAAACCGCGAAAATTACCGCATTCACATTCACCGGACCGGGATCAAAATGATGATTGATGGCATTCTGGAAGAAAAAGCCTGGTCTCAGGCTGAGCATGCTGATTTTTTTCACCGGGTATTACCTGTCGATACAGGTTATGCTCTTGCTCAGACAGAAGTGATGCTAACATATGACGAATCCAATTTATATATCGCCATAATCTGCCATGACACATTTCCCGGGAAAAGACCGATAGAGTCATTACGCAGAGACTGGAGTTTCCCCAAAAATGATAATTTCATTGCATTTATTGACACCTATAATGACCAAACCAATGGCTTTGCATTTGGTATTTCTGCAGCCGGGGCCCAGTGGGACGGCCTCCAGGCAAACGGCGGATTTGTTTCCCTCGACTGGGATACCAAATGGAAATCGGTGGTAAAGAATTACGCTGACCGCTGGGTGGCTGAGTTCAGTATTCCTTTCAGAAGTATACGGTACCGTTATGGTGAAACCGAATGGGGCATTAATTTCAGTCGTCTCGACCTCAAAACCAACGAAAAGTCAAGCTGGGCCCCGGTACCAAGACAGTTTCAAACAGCCAACCTTGCCTTTACCGGAACCCTGGTATGGGACAGGCCATTACCTGAATCAGGCACACGGTTTTCACTGATCCCGTATATATCAAGCAAAGCGACCCAGGATGTAGCAGCCGGAGAAAACATTAATATTGATGCGGCAGCCGGCCTGGATGCGAAGGTCATCCTTTCCACTTCTTTGAACCTCGATCTGACACTGAATCCGGATTTCTCCCAGGTGGAAGTAGACCGGCAGAGAACTAACCTCGATCGCTTTGAATTATTTTTTCCAGAGAAAAGGCAGTTTTTTCTTGAGAACAGTGACTTATTTGCCAGCCTGGGCACTGAAAACATCCGTCCTTTTTTTTCCCGCCGGATCGGACTCAGTAACCCCGTCCAGGCCGGAGCAAGGCTGAGCGGACAACTGGGAGAAAATTGGCGCATAGGTTTAATGGATATACAAACAGGTACAAAAAATGATATCCGGGCTGCCAATTTCGGTGTTGCAGTCATTCAACGGCAAATTTTCAGCAGATCGAATATTACTGCATTTATGATCAACAAGCAAATAACATCTCCCATGGCGGGCGAGGATATTTCTTATTCAGGTTATAACCGCGTGGCAGGTATTGATTTGAACATTTCGAGTGCAGACAGCCGCTGGACAGGGAAAGCTTTTTACCATCAGTCCTTCTACCCTGGTGCATCAGTTGATGCTTCCACCCTGGCAGGTCAGTTTACCTATGAAACTCAACAATTTTCAGCTTCTCTTAATCAGGCATGGGTAGGCCCTGATTACCTGGCTGAAGTGGGTTATATACAACGGAAAGGATTTTACCAGATAAACCCCACCATTGAATATAAGTTTTTCCCGAAATCGCGAATGATTAACAATCACGGCCCTGGTTTTAAGTTGGATATGTTTTATAACCCTGAATTTTCGCTCACTGACAGTGAGCTCGATCTGAACTATGCAGTGGAGTGGGCAGATCGAAGCAAACTTTCACTGCAAATTGAAAAAGGATTTGTAAAGCTACAGGAGTCCTTTGACCCAACACATACCGGAGGCGACAGTCTGGCTGCCGGCAGCGAATTTCGCTGGAAAGAAATTGCTGCTTCTTACACTTCTGATATCCGAAAACTTTTTAATTATGAGCTTTCAACCCGCTACGGTGGTTTTTATAATGGTACACGGCTGAGTCTGAACGGTGAATTGAATTACCGTGTTCAGCCTTACGGCAGTCTGGCTGTTATGGCCTCCTATCACCAAATCAATTTACCCGAGCCGTACAACAGCGCTGAGCTTGTACTAATTGGCCCCCGGCTGGATATTACATTTACCGATAAACTCTTCCTGACTACTTTCGCACAATATAACAACCAGATCGATAATTTTAATGTCAATATCCGGTTCCAATGGCGGTTTGCACCTGTTTCTGACTTTTATATTGTTTATACAGAAAATGCTTATCCCGGTGATTTCCGTAGTAAAAATCGTGGACTGGTAGCTAAGCTATCTTATTGGTTTAATTGAGAATGAAAAGGACAAGGATCAAAAAATGACAAGAAGAGAGAGACTGAGAAGATGCTACTTCAATCTGGATCTGGACCGGCCTGCCGTTTACAGCCGGACCTTATTCCCTGTCAATGATTCCAGTTACGATGAACTCAAAACCTATCTTCATACTCACACGGAACTGAAGCCATGCTGGGACAGTACTCGTTTCGAATCGGACTATTCCTTTGAGTCTTCAGTGGAGCCCTATTCTCAGGACTTTGAACCAAGCGCATATACACCTTTATGAAAACGGCAAAAAGGGATTAAATAAAAGTACAACTCGAAACGGTAACACCCAATTTCGAAACTTTCGAAATAGCCGTTGATAACGGTAAATGGCAGAAATCCGGGCCGGTATTCAACTGGGAACTCCACCCGGGACAGAACATTCTTAAAGCCAGAAGTATAAACAAATTCGGTGTTCCCGGCCCTGTGCATAAAATTGTGCTGGATGTAGAATAAACCAAATGTAGAACGACTTTCCAAGTCGTTTAGCAACCCAGAAAGTTCACGAAGGCGCAAAGTGTCCTTTACTTTTGCCAAAGGCATTCCTTCGGAAGCGTCTTGGCGCCTTTGCGGTGAAAAGATTTCCTTAACCACAGAGACCTTTTAAAACAGATCAGCCACAGCAAAATAAGCTGTGCACAGACTGAACAAAATAACAGCGATCAAGCCTACATTCATTTTCCTGCCGGCTGCATCCTCCTTCATAATATTTTTATTGTTGATCAGGATAAAGACGGGAATAGCCACAGCAGGGAGTATGACCGCCTGAAAAGCCTGTGAAAAGATCATCATAGCAGGAGGTCGATGGTTCATGAACTGCATGCCAAAGCTAAATAGAATACCGATCAGCCCGAGGATGCGAAACAGTGGCGAGCGGATGTTTCTTTCCCTGCCTGTATAATCGCAAATCAGCCAGGGGGCGATCAGCACAATGGGAAATATAGTGGAAATACCGGCTGCAGAAATACCTGTGATCAATATAAAAGCCGCTACTTTTCCACCGATCGGTTCGAATAATTGGATCATCTCTACCGTATCGTTCAATTTCAGTCCCATAACATGGAGTGTGCCCGCTGATACAGCCATAATAATTGCACTTATCGCAAACATCATGGCAGCCGATACCTTAGCGTCTCTTTTTTCATCCTTCAGATTGTTAATGGTCCATCCTTTTTCTGCTACCACGGTGCTCCGCATGATGAATACCGCAGCAGAACAAGTAGTTCCGGCCATTGCGGCAATAAGGCGTAATGAACCGGGCGTGTCGGGAATCTTAGGGATCAGTCCTTTAGTTAGTTCGGGTAAACTTGGTTTTACTAAAAAGAAAACCATTATAAATGAAAGCCCCATCATTATTACAAAAAAGATGAGTATTTTTTCAAAAATCTTATACTGGCCGTTCCATAATAAAGCATAGAGTAAAACAGCAATAACGGCTGTAATCCAGAATGTACTGAAACCACTTCCACCCCAGATGAGCCTGGAACCTTCCTGAAGAAGGTCTGAGACAATACCCATTATACCCATGAGGGCGAGCAATTCGCCAATTACCAGTGCAATAAGGATGTATATTGCCAAAGGTATTCCAATTTTAAATTGCTTTTTGATATTATACAGGGCTGTATGACCCGTCACCAAGGTTGTTTTGCCATAGGCTACCATCAGGATATAAGTAAAAATACATGACAACGCGAGCGCCCATAACAGGGTCATGCCGTGTTCTGCGCCTGCTTTAGCCATGGTTATCACACTTCCTGTCCCGATATTATAGCCGATCAGAAATAATCCGGGGCCTACAGCACTTAAGCCAATCAATATTTTTTTTACTTTCGATTTTGCCATAAATATTTTATATGTATCGGAATTTCAAAAACATAATCTGATATACAATGAGTTATGCCTCTTTCTAATTGCCTTGTAATTTTTTAGGCTAAGGCTTAGGCTAAGGCTAAGGTTTTTTATTTATCAGATACTAAGTTTAATCATATTTTACCTTATTATTTAATCTCAAGGAATTCTTCATCTGTTATTTGCTATTTTTGCTTAACCTTCT
>DAOVQI010000064.1 GCA_030628785.1 Bacteroidota bacterium | reverse complement strand
AATACCTAAAATGAACTAAAATTAAAAATAGTAAAATTTTAACAGAATTTGTTAAACTCGTCAGACAACTGCAACAGGTTTGTTTACCTGCCTGAGCAGTTATGCCGGTTCAACTCTCTATTACCGGAGAATTGGGCAGGGCAGGTGAGTCGTCTGACAAGTATCGTTCTGCACAAATGGATTTAAAAAACTGATTTACGAAAAATAGATTATTTTTATAATCTTGTTTTTCGGGACTAACTTATAACTTCCTGAAAAAATTGTCTCAGTCCTGAAGATAATTTCTCAGATTAAAAAAACGATTTTACGATGAATTATGACATTATAATAATAGGAAGTGGTCCGGGTGGTTATGTTGCTGCTATCAGGGCTTCACAATTGGGTATGAAAGTTGGAGTTGTTGAAAAAGCTGAATTGGGAGGAGTTTGTCTTAACTGGGGTTGTATTCCGACAAAATCTTTATTAAAAAGTGCCCAGGTCTTTGACTACCTCAAACATTCAGGCGATTATGGTATTAATATAAAAGGGGAAATTGAACCTGACTTTAAAAAAGTAATTAACCGAAGCCGTGAAGTAGCAAATGGGATGAGCAAAGGCATCCAATTTCTTTTAAAGAAGAATAAAATTGACCATATTCAGGGTTCCGGGAGAGTTACAGGTAATACGACAGTTGAGGTTGAGAACAAAAATGGGAAAAAGGAGCAATATTCTGCTAAACATATTGTTTTGGCAACAGGCGCCCGGTCACGAGAACTACCTAACCTGAAAATAGATGGCAAAAAGATTATTGGATACAGGGAAGCTTTGACCTTGCCGGATTTACCAAAAACCATGGTCGTGGTCGGATCAGGGGACATTGGGAGTGAATTTGCATATTTCTACAATTCGATGGGAGCCGAGGTAACGTTAGTAGAATTATTGCCCAATGTTATTCCCCTTGAAGATGAAGAAGTGTCAAAGCAGTTGGGAAGGTCATTTAAAAAAGCAGGAATTAAGGTTTTAACCAATTCGACCATTGAATCGGTGGACAGTACCGGAGAGAAAAACAAGGTGAAAATTAAAACACCAAAAGGAGTTGAAGATCATGAAGCTGATATTGTCCTGTCTTCGGTTGGAATTATTCCAAATCTTGAAGGGATAGGCATTGAAGAAATGAAGATCGAACTGGAAAATGGAAAAGTAAAAGTGGATGATTATTATCGAACCAATGCAGAATCCATTTATGCAATCGGAGACATTGTTCATGGTCCTGCCCTGGCTCATGTTGCTTCTGCAGAAGGTATTATCTGTGTAGAAAAGATAGCCGGTTTAAATCCTCAACCATTGGATTACAGTAATGTTCCGGCTTGCACTTATACCTATCCTGAAGTGGCATCCGTTGGATTAACGGAAAAAGCTGCTAAAGAAGCAGGCTATGATATAAAAGTAGGTAAGTTTCCGTTCACAGCTTCAGGTAAAGCCAGTACATCCGGGCATAAAGATGGATTCGTCAAGCTGATTTTCGAATCCAGGTATGGTGAGTTAATTGGCGGACATATGATAGGTGCGAATGTAACGGAAATGATAGCAGAAATAGTTGTTGCAAGGAAACTTGAAATAACCGGCCATGAGATGATTAAAGCGATTCATCCTCATCCTACAATGTCCGAAGCCATCATGGAAGCTGCTGCAGCTGCGTATGGCGAAGTGATTCACTTGTAACTAATCAGTGTGTCGAGAGGAAAAGAAACAGGATGTTATACGTTAATTGTTTTGCCACAGGCATACCTTTGGGATAAGTTCAAATTACAAGATCACAAAAGAAAATTACTCCATATAACTTATAACCTATAACAAATAACAATTGACTTGAAAATCAAAAAGAGACTCTTGAAAGCTTCAGAAAATTTTTCTGTTGAATTTTAATATCACAATTATATGAAGATAAAAAAAAGCGGAGCCCGCTTTTCAGCCATCGTAGGCATTGGTGAGAAAATCAAACAATTAAGTAAAGAAACAGGAAAAGAGTATCTGTATCTTAACAGGGGCATCAATGCAGTATGTCCTATCGATTTGTCTCAGGTAGTTCAGAATATTGATTTTAACTCGGATACAATCCAGGTTTATCCACCCAATTCTGGTATGTTTGAATTAAAGGAAGCAATAAGCAAAGTATTTTTCGATAACAAGACTATTCCAGGGAATATCACTATTACTGCCGGGGGGATGAGCGGATTGGATCTGATTTTTCAGACTTTGGACATCAAAACCATTTATTTACCTTCTTATTACTGGGGTGCGTATGCCCATATCTTAAAGATAAGAAACAAGGAATATGAAGTTTATCAGTCGTTTAAAGAGCTCAGCGGGAATGTTGAAAATATTAAAGATGCTGCAGTGATCATCTGCGATCCTAACAATCCCCTTGGTGATAAACATGCAGATGTGAACATATTGGAATTGGTCCGCAAATTAAATGATTCAGGGACGGTTGTGGTTTTTGACTCACCGTACAGAAGAGTTTTTTATGATGATTCGGACAAAATGCATCAGGAATTGCTCAAACTAGACCAGGTTATTATTGTAGAAAGCTTTAGTAAATCAGTAGGATTAAGTGGTCAGCGTCTTGGTTTTGTTCATTCTGTAAACAAGGAATTTAATGAAGAATTTGGGATACGTATTTTGTATATAAATAATGGAGTTAATGCTTTTGCACAACAATTGGTATACCAGCTTTTAACTTCCAAAGAAGGAAAGAAGGCGGTTGAAGATTTTAAACGGAAAACCATTCATGATATTGAATTGAACATCCAATTTTTGAAGAAACATAAACTACTGGCCGAAAAGTTTTACAAGGAGTCAGTTCCCAAAGGTATCTTTGTAATCGTAAATAAGACAGAGGAAGAACTATTAGACAACTATATAGGCAGCGTTTCCTTAAGTTTTTTCACCCGCGATAATAAAAACGAGGCCAGCAAATATTCCAGGATTTGTGTGTCTGTTCCGCATGAAAAATTTATTCGGTTTTTAAAACCATTCATCCGTTAATTTCCGGTAACTTTATTTTTCTCCGAAGGGTTCCAATTATAAATTGTCAATAGACAATAATCAATTGAATTAGATTCTTAGTATAGAAAGGGATCCTGTTTTTATAGCATGGATAAGAGCAATAATAAAGATGATGGTAACAATTAGAAAGATAATGAAAATGCCTAAGTCAAAATGTATTCCGTTGGTAGAATTTCTTATAAAGGGATTTTTCATGATGGAATAATTTCGTTTACTTCCACTCCAAATTTTTAATTCCCAATAACCCAATTGGGACTTGGTTTTTGGGATTTATTTAGAAATTAGGTCAATTAGGTTAATTAGATTAATTTAATTCTTCTTTATTTTATTTTTTCCCTCTCCCGAAACCCGATAGCTATCGGGTTCGGGATTAGCCCTTGCCCCGTGAAATCCAACAAAAGTTGGTGCGAAGCAATTCCACAGGGCGAGCAATTTTGCTCGCAAAATTATTTCATGGGGTGAACCTTATTCCACAGTCATTCAAATTTAGTAGTTTCATTTGAATAGTATTAACCTTTTTAATTACTTTGCGAAGCTATGTTCTTTCTTCACCTTGATTTTGTTGTTTTGAATCTTTGATTTTGGGAAAAATGAATACGCTGAACGTAATTTTATCCGGTTCGGGAACTCCTTATTCATTTGCCTGAGTTTCACATATTTAAGGAATGTTTCGTAGGCAATATTGAAATTTACCACCAAACCCAAAAAACCATCCAGGAAGCCCAACCGTAAGAAATAATTACGGAAAAATTTCCATGTTGGATTTCCTATAATATTGAGATATGATGATGTTCTTCCCTCGTTGTGATATGCCATGGCAAAAATATCTGAATACTTGTTGATTTGCTCCATATGATGAGGAATGGATTTGTAGGAATAGTGATATAGGTTTCCATTCAAATGACACCTTTCACTTCTATTGTAAAGCTCAAATCTGTCGTGAGGATTTACACCCCCCCAGGCACCTTTATGTTTATCCACCAGCCGGAGTTTTTTATCCGGGTACCAGCCTCCAAACCGGATCCATTTACCACAATAGTTGTTTAACCGGTTAAAATAATAGCCATCGCACTTCCAATCCTTTTTGACCTTTTTTATTGAACGAATCAATTGTTCTGAAAGCTCCTCGTCTGCATCAACAGATAATACACGGTGATATTTTGTCTGGTCGAAAGACCAGTTTTTCTGTTCAATATGCCCTTCAAATTTGTGCCGGATAAACCTTACGTTATGTCTGTTGCAAATTTCTTCCGTCCGGTCGGTAGAGTACGAATCTACTATCAAAATTTCGTCGGCAATATCCTGGATTGATAACAGGCACCGTTCGATGTTCTCTTGCTCGTTATATGTTATGATTACTACTGAAAGACCGGACATATAAACAAATGTTGAGTAAAAATGAATTAACAGGGTTAACGTTGCAAATCTAACCTTAAATTATTTATTATAAAGCGATTTCAGCAAGTTAATTAAGATTTACCAGAATATGTATTATTATAAGATCATTTTTTTATCAAAATGGTTGCATCTGTTTCAAGTTTTTTCTGTTTTGTTATAAACGCAACCTTTTGACTTGTTTTTTCATCTATAGTTTATAGGTTCTTTAAAAAATATATTGGTAAGCTTTTTGTCCGGTTAACTTTTATTAGTAATTTTACTATATAAAAAATCGGGAAATTTATCAATGAAATTGGCAAAAAGTTTTTCTGATATTATTCAGGGATGCCTCGACGGGAACGCTGAAGCTCAGGAAGTTTTGTATAACACGTTCTCCGCAAAAATGTTTGGGCTATGCCTTCAGTATATAAATGAATACGAAGAAGCCAAAGACATATTACAGGAGGGATTTATACGTGTTTTTACTAACCTGAATCAATATAATCAGAAAGGTTCTTTCGAAGGTTGGATCAGGCGTATTATGATTAATACCGCCCTGGAGAAATACCGTGATAAACATTATTTGGCCAGGGTTGATGATGAGATTGAAAAAAGAGAGGAAATAATTGAAGTTGATGTAGTTGACGATTTGTCAGCCCAGGAGCTCATGAAATTTATTCATGACTTGTCTCCAAAATACCGTATGGTATTTAACCTCTATGCGATTGAAGGGTATTCACATAAAGAAATAAGTGTTTTATTAAATATCTCTGAAGGAACATCAAAATCAAATCTATCACGGGCAAGGACGATTCTTCAGGAAAAGATTTTTCACTATAGCAAGATTGCCAATAAGGTGGTTTCATGATAATTGAGAATTCAAATATCGATAAGTTATTCAGGGCAGGATTAAGAGATATTGAGGTTAATCCACCTGTTAATGTATGGGAAGGTATTAAAAGCAGCATACAAACCGGAAAGAAAAAAATACCTGTAATATACTATATGGCCGCTGCCTCATTAGCCTTTTTCATTCTTGCCGGATCAGCTTTATTATTCTTCAGGAGTAAACCGGATGAACTTGCCGAAAATGTTAAGCCTTATCAGGAACAACAAGCGAACCTTATAAAACCCAATCCAGTTGCTCCCACTCAGAAAACACTACCGGAAAAATCCGATTTGTCAACCGAAAATCAGCAAATCACTGAATTGGGACCTGAGAAAACGTTACCAGCGTTAAAATTAACACAGTTGGAAAGCATATCTACACAAGTTGATAATCAAGAAGTTCAAAACATTACAGACTTGTCCGTACCCGGCTTATTCCAGATCAGCGGCCAAAATAAAACCGATACAGAATCTGAAACAGGAATAAGTTTCGGAGAAAAGCCTGCAAGATTAACACAAATTACACCGTTTAATATTTACAAACCACTAAAGGTCAATTATTCGCTGGCTCTTCGCCAAGCAAAGGAAGAGGAATCCTATTCCGGTTATTTAACTGAATCAGAGAACACGGAGTTGATAACAAATGTATCCCACTGGTCAGTTGGATGCCAGTTTTCACCGGTTTATACATTCAGGGATATCACCCAAAGCGGGTCGAAAGGGTTTAAGGAATTTTATAATAACCTGGAAGATGCTTTGTTGGCATTTTCAGGAGGAGTAAATGTTCAGTTCACGCCAAGAAACCGGTTATCCATTCATTCAGGGATCTACTATTCCAGAATGGGACAGAGGATCAATGAAATTCTGTTTTACCCCAATGGATCAGTTGCCAATCAGGAAGGCGTTTATATAATAAAAAATTCTACCGGTGATATAGAGTCAACTTTACCTGACGTAACTTTTGCTGATAAAAAAAACAACCGGGTTTTTCCTTTTATTGAACCCAGACAACTGCCAAATCTAAATCCCGTTAATGCTGATATCGTACAGAATTTTGAATACCTGGAAATACCACTGATCTTCAAATACAAGCTTATTGATAAAAAAATGGATTTCCAACTTCTGGGTGGTTTTAGTACAAACTTTCTGATGGGCAATAAGGCTTTTGTATGGCACGATAATGAAAAAATCCCTATCGGAAAAACGACTGATATTTATACATTCAATTTTAGCAGCACATTTGGTTTTAGTTTTGAATATGGGCTAAGTAATAAGCTTTCACTAAATTTGGAACCTACCTTTAAGTATTATTTGAATTCGGTAAATAAGCGGGCTTTACTCCGTACACATCCATATTCAATCGGAATCTTTTCCGGGTTGAGTTATGATTTCTAAAATTTCCGGTTTGTTACGGATCACTACTTTATTTCTTATTTTCAATTAACCTTCTCTGTTTTTTCTAAAAAGCACTACTTTTGCTGTTTTAAAATCATTTAATAATAATTATTCCAATTAAGATGGTCAGAATGTTTGCAACCACTGCCAAAATCATTAAGTCACGTTTGTTCTTCTGGTTATGGATTACTTCCAGCGTTATTTTTATGATATTATTATTGGGTTTTGATAGAGAAGAGCCGAATGCTGAATCGTTCAAGAAACAATTTAAGGAAAAATATGCTGTTTTTGCTTTAGACATTCCGGCAAGTCTGGAGTTTGCCGGAGAAAGTGTTCCCCTGGAAAATTTTGATACCCGTGAAAGTCTTGACCGGGAATTATTAATTAATACATATTGGCAATCCCAGACAATTCTGTTCATAAAAAGAGTGAACAGATATTTCCCGGTTATTGAACCTATATTGGAAAAGCATGGTATCCCGGATGATTTTAAATATTTACCCCTTGTGGAAAGTGGTCTGATGAATGAAGTGTCTCCTGCAGGAGCTGTTGGATATTGGCAATTTATGGAAGGTACAGCCCGTGATTATGGATTGGAGGTAAATTTGGAGGTAGACGAAAGATATCATATTGAAAAGTCAACAGAGGCAGCTTGTAAATATTTACTGGAGTCATATGAGAAATATGGCAACTGGACAATGGTTGCCGCCTCATATAATAATGGAAGAAAAGGGCTGGAAAAGCAAATAACCCGCCAAAAGGAAAATGAATATTACAATCTTTTACTTAATGAGGAAACCGCCAGGTATTTGTTTAGAATATTAGCCTTTAAAACCATATTAAACGATCCTGAAAAATATGGTTTTATGGTAAGGGATAATGATCTCTACCCTGTAATACCATCCTTTACCGTAAAAGTCGATACGGCTGTTTCTGATTTTGCTGATTTTGCCAGGAATTTCGGAACAAACTATAAAATGTTGAAGTTTTTTAATCCCTGGTTAAGAGAACCTTTCCTTAGCAATACAAAAGGGAAACCCTATTTCATTACAATACCTCAAAAAGGAACAAGAACACGATATTACGGAAATGCCCGGTAAAATAAAAGAAAACAGAAAGGCAGAATTGAGTAAAGATCCTGGTTCAGATACCGGACTTCCGGAATCAGAATGGATTAATGTTTTAGGAGCACGCGTTCATAATCTGAAAAATATCGATGTCACCATCCCCCGGAATAAATTTACTGTAATTACGGGTTTAAGTGGAAGCGGCAAATCCTCCCTGGCTTTTGATACCATTTATGCTGAAGGCCAGCGAAGGTATATGGAAACCTTGTCAGCCTATGCCAGACAGTTTTTAGGTGGTATGGAACGCCCCGAGGTAGATAAAATTACAGGATTAAGCCCGGTTATTTCAATCGAACAGAAGACCACAAATAAAAATCCAAGATCAACCGTTGGTACCATTACTGAAATATACGATTTCCTGCGTTTATTGTTTGCCCGTGCAGCTGTTGCTTATTCATATGAAACCGGGGAAAGAATGGTAAGATATACCGATGAGCAAATTATACAAATTATAAAAGAAGAATATTTTAATAAAAAAATAATTGTTTTGGCTCCGGTTGTAAAGGGAAGGAAAGGGCATTATAAAGAATTATTTGAACAGATCAGGCGAAAAGGATTTTTACATGTCCGCATCGATGGTGAAATTACTGAATTGACATATGGCCTCAGGGTTGACCGGTATAAAACTCATCATATTGAAATGGTTATTGATAGAGTTTTAGTCGATCTTCATAATGACAAAAGATTACGGGAATCTGTTAAAACAGCGATGGATCATGGGAAGGGAGTTATTATGCTGTTGGATAAAGATGCCGGGGAAATAAGGTACTTCAGCCGGTCGCTGATGTGCCCCACAACCGGTATATCGTATAACGAACCTGCTCCTTTTACTTTTTCCTTTAACTCACCCCAGGGTGCTTGCCATAGGTGCAATGGATTGGGTACGATTAATGAAGTTGATGTTGAAAAGATCATACCTAACACGGGTTTAAGCATTAAAAGTGGCGGTATCGTTCCGTTAGGGCCCTATAAAAATTCACTTATTTTCTGGCAACTGGAGGCAATTGCCCGTAAATACAATTTTTCACTTAATAAACCTATAAATGAAATTCCCCGGGAGGCACTTCATACTATTTTACATGGCTCAGAGGAGTCGTTTAAATTATTGAATACCCCGCTCGGGGTATCATCTAATTATTTCCTGAGTTTCGAAGGTATAATAAACTATGTTGCAAACCAATCCATTGAAAATGGTTCAAAACGAAATCGAAGATGGTCGGATCATTATATTAAACAGATTACCTGCCCGGAGTGTAAAGGCGACAGGTTGAAGAAGGAAACACTGTCTTTTAGAATTAATGGAAAGAATATTGCCGAGTTGGCACACATGGACATTGGCGAACTGTTTGGATGGTTCGAAACCATCGAAGACCAATTGTCAGAAAAGCAAAGATTGATAGCTTCTGAAATTCTGAAAGAAATTCGTTCCAGGCTAAAATTTTTAATGAATGTAGGACTAAATTATCTTTCTCTTGACAGAACAGCAAGAAGTCTTTCTGGGGGCGAAAGCCAGAGAATACGCCTGGCAACCCAAATAGGGTCCCAATTAGTAAATGTATTGTATATCCTGGATGAACCCAGCATTGGACTTCATCAACGCGATAATCACAGGTTGATTAGTGCCTTAAAACAATTAAGGGATGCAGGAAATTCGATTATTGTTGTTGAACATGATAAACAAATAATTCTCGCTTCAGATCACGTAATTGATATGGGCCCAATGGCAGGACGGCATGGCGGAGAGATTGTTGCTCAGGGCTCACCCGGAGAAATAAGAAAATCCGGTACCCTGACGGCAGAGTATTTAACCCGCAAATTGCAAATCAAAGTACCTGAAAAACGACGTGGGCTAAATGGAAAATTCCTGGTATTAAAAGGGGCATCCGGTAATAATCTTAAACATATCAACGCCAGGTTTCCCATCGGGAATTTTATCTGTATTACGGGAGTTTCAGGGAGTGGGAAATCCTCTTTGGTTAACCAAACCTTACATCCCATTTTATCAAGGTACTTCTATAAATCGAATATAACACCCTTGCCTTATGAAAAGCTCGAAGGAATTAAATATGTTGATAAGGTTATCGAAGTTAACCAGTCTCCTCTTGGCAGAACACCAAGATCCAACCCTGCAACATATACCGGTGTTTTTTCTGACATTAGAAAATTATTTGAACAAACTTCTGAAGCAAAAATACGTGGGTATAAAGCCGGCCGTTTTTCCTTCAATGTGAAAGGGGGCAGATGCGAAGGCTGCCAGGGAGCCGGTGTAAAGACCATTGAAATGAATTTTTTACCCGATGTATATGTAAAATGTAAGGAATGTAACGGTAAACGGTATAACCGTGAAACGCTGGAGGTTAAATACAAAGGTAAATCAATTAGTGATGTATTGAATTTTACGATCAACCAGGCCGTTGAATTTTTTGAAAATATCCCTTTTATCAACCATAAGCTCAAAACACTTCAGGACGTTGGTTTAGGTTATGTGAGATTGGGACAGCCTTCTACAACCCTATCGGGAGGCGAATCGCAAAGGGTAAAACTGGCTGCTGAACTGGCAAAACGTGATACAGGCAAAACACTTTATATCCTTGATGAACCTACTACGGGTTTGCACTTTGAAGACATCAGGGTCCTTCTGAAGGTTTTAAACAGCCTTGTGGACAGGGGGAATACCGTAATCATCATTGAACATAATATGGATGTTATTAAAGTGGCAGACTACATTATCGATTTAGGCAAGGAAGGAGGGAAGAGTGGCGGAGAAATTATTGCTGAGGGAACTCCGGAAGAAATCGCCGGTGAAAGGAACAGTTATACTTCATCATTTTTAGTGAAAGAACTTGAATCGTGATGACACCTGTTATAGTTCAATAATTGCCAACCTTTTTATTCAAACTTGGAAGACCACATCCTATCCTGAATAAACCGAAAAAGACAATCCCGAAAGCTTTCGGGACAAATCACAAATATCAAATAATTTCCAAATTTCAATTAGTAAAATTCCAAACTATGCTTGGTCATTGAATATTGTCATAATGAGATTTACTTGCCCCGTGAAATAAAATATTATAATATAATAAATCCACCCAATTACCGGATGAACCATTTTAATTTTAGTTCATTTTAGTCATTTTCCATTTATATGTATCGGAATTTACTCTCCGCCTCCCGATAGTTATCGGGATGGCGGATCATGAGATCGCCCCGATAGCCATCGGGGCTAAGTTCAAAAACATAATCTGATATACAATGAGTT
>DAOVQI010000085.1 GCA_030628785.1 Bacteroidota bacterium | reverse complement strand
TAACCGTTTAATTATTTTCAATCGGATAAAACAGGGTGATTGGATGATGCCCGCCTGAAAGACGAAGTCGGGCAGGTTTGATGTTCGAAGCTTGACCTACATCTTTGAACTTTGAGTCCACTCCAAAAAGTCGCTTTTTCGCCACTACCCCGAATACCGATAACTATCGGTATTCGGGATTGTGTTTTAGTGCTTTAGTGGCGAAAAAGCGACTTTTTGGAGTAGGCTCAATATTTAATCTCAAAATGAAATTAATTAAAAATATTTTTGCTTGCTTTTGCCTTACTTTTATTCTTTCTGTTGCCGGTCAGGCGCAGGATCTGCAACACGAGGGTATATCACAAAAAGGTTGGACTGCCAAAAAGGAATTGTCCGATACTCTTACGAAAAGAGACCCGGAATTCAATTACTATGAAGAAAATGTTCCTGCTTTTGAATTAACCGATCCATTAATTATGCTTGATGGTACAGAGGTAGCCGATCCGGAAACATGGAAGCTTAAACGCCGTCCTGAGATTCTTGAATTATTCCGGAAGTTTGTTTATGGGAGGGCACCCATTGAACGGCCGGAAGATTTGTCTTTCGATGTTTTTGATGTAAACAGGGAAGCGCTTGGCGGAAAAGCAATCCGTAAACAGGTCCGTGTGAATTTTACCGGAAAAAACGAGGGTCCTTTTATGGATATCCTGATCTATTTGCCTAATCACGTGAAAAAAACTGTCCCATTATTTTTAGGACTCAATTTCCAGGGAAACCAAACCATTCATTCCGATCCGGCCATTCGAATAAACACCAGCTGGTTACCAAATGAAAAAGAGGGTGTGGAAAACAACCGGTCTACGGAAAAGACAAGAGGAGTAAAAAGTTCACGATGGCCGGTTGAAAAAATACTTGAACGTGGCTATGGTTTAGCTACCATTTACTATGGCGATCTTGATCCGGATTTTCATGACGGATTTAAAAACGGGGTTCATCCTGCTTTCGACAAGCAGGATGCTCGGCCGGATGATGCATGGGGAGCTATTGGAGCCTGGGCCTGGGGACTGTGCAGGGCCATGGATTATATTGAAACCGATTTGGATATTGATCAAAAACATGTGGCAATTATAGGACATTCACGGTTGGGTAAGACCGCTTTATGGGCAGGTGCCCGGGATGAACGTTTTGCGATGGTGATATCAAACAATTCTGGCTGTGGAGGGGCAGCCTTGTCAAGAAGAAGATTTGGAGAAACGGTTGAAAGGATTAACACAGTTTTTCCACATTGGTTTTGTGACAATTTCAAAAAATACAACGGTAAGGAAGATGATCTGCCTGTTGACCAGCATATGCTCATTTCACTGATTGCTCCGCGCCTGGTTTATATTGCCAGCGCTGATGAAGATCTGTGGGCTGATCCCCATGGTGAATTCCTTTCTGCCTTGTATGCAAATCCGGTTTACCGGTTTTTTGGGAAAAAAGGACTGGAAATAGACTATATACCACCATTGGGAAAGCCTGTCCAACAAGGGAATACCGGTTATCATATCCGTACCGGGAAACACAATCTTACTGAATACGACTGGCAGAGGTATATGGATTTCGCAGACAAATACATGAGTAAATGATACATTAACCCCGCCATATTTTTTTTGTTATTTAACTGTTTTTTGCAAATGGATGCTTCTTATTTTTGAAGCAAAATCCTGAATATTTTCGGTATCAGGATAATATACTGTTTTTGTTTCACCGGGTAAAACATCAAAATAGTTGTCTGAAAACCTTTCGTTTCTCTCATCAATTGTAAGGAAAAGATTCTTAACCAACGATTGCGAAAAAACTTCAATAACATATTTACCGGTTTCTTCTTTCACTTCAATATTTAATTCCGGATCGGAAAGTTTTAGATTTTTTGGTTTTACAAAGTAAAATAAATCAGTGTCGAGCGATTGACCATTTCTTATCAATTCTGAAACCAAAACGATATGGTTTGCATTGCTACGTCCGATTAACTCTTTTATCTCTTTTTCGAAATAAACTTCTGAGGAATTTTCTTTTACTTCAATTTTTATTGATTCTGTCCAGATATCATTTCCATCAAAATCAATCAGTTTCAGTTTGAGTATTCCTTTAATGTCTTCGGTTTCATCTGAAACCACAGAGAGGATTACTTTTCCTTCTTTTTCTGTTGAAGAAACAATTACACTTTTATTGGCATGAAGTGCAAAGAATTGCAAAGCCTTCCATCTTTGAAAATAATCAATGCTCGACCATGAAGCAACCGGCCAGCAATCGTTTATCTGCCAGTAAAGTGTACCCATACAATATGGCATAGCACGACGGTGAGCCTCAATTGCTTCCTGTATTGCATCTGCTTGTAAAACCTGACCTACGTATAGAAACTGCTCAAAGTCTTCAGGAATTATGTAATCTTCTTCCATATAGCTTTTAATTCGCAGGTTACCTATTCCGCTACGTTGATGCGCAGCCATTACTTCCGATTCAATATCCCAGTCCTGTTTAATGGTATATTGTTTTACAGTTCTAAATTCAGGGAACGACTGGAACCCGTACTCACTCATAAAACGGCCTAAATATTTTTGAAACTCACTGAAGGGATGCTGCCCGTGCCAAACACCCCAGTAGTGGATATCACCGGAAGTGGTTTGATAGCCGGAAAGTTTTCCCATTCCGGCAGAAGGAGATGAATGCCAGTAGAAAGTGTTATTTGAATATTTCTCAACAACCTCAGGAAGGATTTCATGAAATACTTTTTCGTAATTAGTCCAGATTTCTTTTCTCTGTTCCATATTATAACGTTGTTTCCAGCCCCAGCCTGCGTTTTCTTTATATTCTCCCCACGCAGTTTCAATTTCGTTGTTACCGCACCAAAGAACAATCGACGGGTGATTTCTCAGGCGTTTTACATTGTCGATTGCTTCCTGTGTTACATTTTCAAAGAAATCATCGCCTCCGGGATACATGCTGCATGCAAACATAAAATCCTGCCAGATCATGATTCCATACTTATCACACAAGTCGTAAAAAACATCATTCTCATATATTCCACCACCCCAGATCCTCAACATATTCATGTTTGCCTCGGCTGCCGATTTTACGATATTTTCATATTTATCAGGAGTTACTCTGGGAAGGAAGACATCGTTGGGAATATAATTAGCGCCTTTTGAGAAAACCGGTCTTCCATTCAATTCAATATAAAAGCTCTTTCCTTTTCCATCAGTATCCGGTTTTTGTATGAGCCTGGCAGTTCTTATTCCTATCTTTGTTTTGCTTTCATCAAGAAGGCTTTCCGAATCATATACTTTCCCTGTAATATTATAAAGATGCTGTTCACCCAAACCTGCTGACCACCAAAGCTTAGGGTTTAAAATTTTAAAATCAACCTTTGAAATGCTCGTCCCTTTGGTAACTTCGATGATTCTTTCAGATAATATCTTACCTTCAACGGCAATCGCCAATCTTAGTTCCTGATTTTCGTCGCTTGATATTTCAAATTCAGCGGTCATTTTCGCTGACATATCGGAAACTTCATTCCGGACGATATAAAGATTTTCAATTCTTATTTTGTTCCATGCCTTAAGAAATACCGGCCGCCATATTCCTGATGTCACCAATCGTGGTCCCCAGTCCCAGCCAAAATGATAACCGGCTTTTCTGGTAAATACACTTACTTTTTTATCGCCAAGTTCGCCGTTTTCCGACTGATCATTTACAGCAGGAAGCCCATAACCATTAGCTTCAAGTTTCTCAAGACCAATTTTAATTGGCGAAGCCAGGTAAACACGAAGAACATTTTCACCTTTTCTCAGAAATTCCTTGCAATCGACTTTCCACTCTCTGAACATGTTATCAGCAGTAAGTATTTTCTGATCGTTAAGGTAAACATCTGCATAGGTGTCAAGTCCCATAAACTCGAGCCAAATATTATTTTTTGCCATTATACCGGAAGTAACATTAAAAGTAGTTTGGTATTCCCAGTCTGCTTTGTCGATCCATTGCTGATCTTTTTCGTTTACACGATAGTAAGGATCTTCAATTTTTTCGTTGTTCAACAGATCGGTATGAACTGTTCCCGGAATGGTAGCGGGCAACCATTCATATTTGTCTGCCTGTTTAAACTTCCAGTTCGAATTAATTTCAATACTGATTAATTCGGAATTTTGATTCTTTTCTTTTTCTGAACATGAGAAGAATACTGTTACAGCTAATAAAAATATAATTTGTTTTTTCATAATTGAGATTTTTTATAAATTACTAAAAGTGCACCTCTATAAAGATAAAAAATTATCAGATTGAATGTTTATTGGATTTTGGGAATGTTTTGTAGAACAGCTTTTCAAGCTGCAATCGATCCGGAGCATCGATCTACAGTAGAACGGCTTTTCAAGCTGTAATCGATTCGGAGCATCGATCTACATAAATGTAGTAAGCGACTCTTCCAAAGGAATGCCTTCGGCAAGAGAGTCGCTCTACAATGAGTATCAAAAAGAAGAGGGTACCGTATGGCACCCTCTTTTTTCTATATGTAGTAAGCGACTCGGAGAGTCGCTCTACAGTAGTGATTTCTGTTAGTAGTTGGGATTCTGCGTAAGTATATCAGAACCCTGCTGATCAATTGCATTCTGAGGAATTGGCCAATACTCATCTTTACCAGCATTAAATATAGCTCCGGTCAAGAAACCCCTTAAGCGTGTATCTCCGGCTATAAAAGCTGTTAAAGTTGGCTCCAGAATACCCCAGCGTCTCAGATCGAAATAGCGATGTCCGTCCATTCCAAACTCAAGACGCAACTCATGGCGTACAGCTTTCCTTGCGTAATCCGCGTTTGCGAATGCAGCATATGGTTGAACGTCGTAGTTGGCTGCGGGTTGACTGAAATCAACCACAGGTGTCCCACCTGATGGCATTTCATAGGTTGTACATAAACCCATTACCACCTGGTTAGCGGCACGGGTACGTATCTGGTTCACCAACGCAAGCGCTTGAGCAAGTTCGCCAGCTTCAACATGGCATTCGGCTCTCCACAGCAGGATATGGGCATACCGGTATGCGCGATAGTTGTTTGCGTTTACACCTGTAGCCCAACCTGTAGTTGTAGATAAGGATCCTTCTTCGGCCTGATAGAACATGTTCTTTTTTGGCAGATAAGGGCCACCATTACCCTGGTCTCGGATCCAGTCCAGACCACGCATCGGCCTCCAATCCAGGTATTGAATACCCCGGCGGCCGACTGTCCAGTCAAGACGTGGATCAACAACATCCGTAAAGGGAACAAAGGTATCGCCTGAACCAAATCCCTGATCATTCTTAAGGTCTGTGTCATTGTAGGTATCCAGGTATGGAAGGCCTGAGGCATCAACCTTAAATGCATTCACCAGGTTCTGCGAAGGCTGGTGGAAACCACAGCAGGTAGCCATCAATTCATTACCCTGTGGAAAATTAAGGCAATCTCCATATCCGCCATTAAACGAATCAGATGTACCATCATTCACAGAATACTGAATTTCAAAGATCGATTCAGCATTGTTATTGGTTTCGATCTTATAGTTATCGTGGTAGTTGGGCATTAATGAATACTGACCACTATTGATGATTTGATCCAGCAAAGATGCTGCAGTAGAAAAATCTTGCTGGAAGAGATGAACCCTTGCCAGAACAGCCATTGCAGCATATTTGGTCGGACGGCCAACATCGCCTTGTGTTGCCGGTAAATTTGTCACACCAAATTGAAGGTCGGCTTCGATCAAGGGCCAGGCATCAACTGTATTGGTCACAGTAGCCGGGTCTACCTCCGGGTCTTCCGTGATGTAAGGGATGTTGTTATACACCCTTTTCAGTTCGAAATGGAGCCAGGCTCTCAGGAACAAAGCTTCTGCCTTGAATTGAGTAACCTTTGCATCAGAGATATCCCCGTTTTCTACCGTTATTGCCAGGACTTTCAATACATCGTTACAACGTGAGATCCCATCGTAGTTTGCTATCCATTTGTCATTCACATACGAATTTGTAGAGAGAACTTCATAGCGTTCTATTGGATTAATCGGAGTCTGGTCACTAACATCGGTCCCTTTGTATGCATCATCAGAAGCTATCGAGCCCCAGACCCAGTTCGTAACTGAACCGGCCCATGCGTATGAACCACCCCATCCACCGGCACCTGCTCCGTCGAGCAACGCATAAGCACCAATCAACAGAGCATCAATACCCTTTTCGTTGTAGAAAACACCTTCTGACAATCTCCCAAGAGGTACTGTTTCCAGGAAATCTTCGCTACAGGAATATGTAAGGGCTAGTAATGCAAAAGCCAAAATTATTACTTTTTTCATAGCTTATTTATTTTTATTTATTAACAGTTAAAATCCTATATTCACACCAATCATGAGCTGCCGTGCAGTTGGCCATGCGCCAGCATCAATACCCATATTGGAACCACCGGTTCTGACTTCCGGGTCGAGTCCATCATATTCTGTGAGGGTAAAGAGGTTGGTACCTTGCAGGTAAATCCGCAGTGAACTCATACCTAACCGGCTCATGAGAGAATTTGGCAGTGTATAACCAATCTGCAGGTTCTTCAATCTCAGGAAAGAAGCATTCTGAATAAAGTGTGATGAAGGTTCCTGGCTTCCCTGATCGGTGTCAGCTTTTGCCAGGATAGCATCTTCATTGTTACTCAAATAGGGGCTTCCCCATGAATTGTAGAGGCGGTCATGACTCCTGTTACCTGAGAATTGAGTATAATCAATCCAGCGTGCAACATAGTTCACCATTTCATTTCCATAACTGGTATAGAAGAAGGCGGCGAGATCGAAGCCCTTGTATCCCAGGTCAATGGTTAGACCGGCAGTAAAATCAGGATGCGGACTGCCCATATAATCGCGGTCGTCAGCATCAATTACACCATCTCCGTTGACATCCTTGTATTTGAAATGGCCTGGTGCATTGTACGTACCATCTGAACCAAAAGCAGGTGGATGAGCATCGGCTTCTTCCTCTGTCTGGAAGATACCCTCAACCACATAACCGTAGAATTCCGGGAATGAAGTTCCAACTTCTGCGCGGGTATAAACCATCTGACGGAAATCGCCACCAAATATAACTTCATCAACATTATCAGAGATCTTTACGATCTCGTTTTTATAATGTGAAAAATTGATACCAACGTTGTATGTAAAGTCGCCTGCTAAAGCAGCACCCTTGTAAATTAGGGTTGCATCGATTCCATTATTCTTCATATCTCCAATGTTAACAGAAGGTGTGGAGGCCTGACCCACAACAGAAGGAACAGCAATAGCATATAGCATGTCCGTAGTGTTTCTTTGCCAAACATCAAAAGAGAAGGATAAGGAATTATTCAGGAAGGTTGCATCTAATCCAACATTTGAGGTTTGTGTAGTTTCCCATTTAGCATCCGGGTTACCGTATGCATTGGAATCGAAACCGGCAGCTACAGTTGTATTTGCACCCGTTATCGAATAGTAGGAGTTGACATTATTGGACCGGAATGTTGTGAAACCATTATAGTTCCCTACTTCATCGTTACCAGCCTGCCCCCAACCAACGCGAAGTTTCAAGAAATCCAGCCAATTTTGGGTTCCTGCCATAAAGTCTTCCGATGTAACTCTCCATCCTGCAGAGAAAGCAGGGAAAATTCCCCAGCGTTCGTTCGCACCGAAGCGTGAAGAACCGTCACGACGGATGGTTGCTTCCAGAAGGTATTTGCCCGCAAAATTGTAATTCAACCGACCGAAATAAGAAAAAGTTTTCCAATCAGATCCCAAGCCACTGTTCATCTGGTCTGCTTCACCTGAATCCAGGAACATGTAGTCTGGACTTATTGAGAAGTATGTTGACCTGGAAGCATCAAAGTAGAGGTAGCTATTACTTACTGCCTCAGAACCTACTAAAACATTCACATTATGGATGTCTGCAAATGATATATTATAGTTCAGGGTATTAGCCCAGTTCCATTGGATCGTATAGTTGTTGCCTTCAGAAAGTATATCTGCAGGTTTAGCTTCACCAAATTCAGGGTTTTTGATGAAAATATTCTTCCAGTTACCCAATCTGTAGTCGAAACCAAAGAGCGATTTGAATTTCAGTCCCTCAATGATCTGAGCCTGGCCAAAAATGTTACCTATTGCCCTCAGATCGCGTCCGAAGTCATTCTTGTCACGAGTCAGGTCAGCCACCGGGTTTGATCCGTTTCCGGTTGATGGCGCTTTAGTACCAGCAAAGTTACCCATGATATCGTAAACCGGGATAATTGGTTGCATACGATAAGCCTGGGAAATAACAGTACCTTCAGAATTATCACCACGGTTACCAAATCCTTTGGTGTAGGTAACACCCAACGATTCACCAATTTCCAGCCAATCCTTGAATTTTGCACCCAGGTTTGAGCGGAGTGAGTATCTTTCGAAACCGGTGTGTATAAGAATACCCTCTTCTTTCATATAACCACCGGATATGGCGTAATTGCTCTTTATTGTTCCACCGCTAACGGAAAGGTTGTAATCCTGGATACCAGCGGTCTGGTAAATTTCATCATACCAATCTGTTCCTTCCCTGCTAACCTGCATAATCAAATTATCCGGGAATGAGTAGATGGCAGGATCCACTTCTGGTGAACCAGGCAGTGCCCTTGCCGGATAAATATAATCCGGAATATCGGGTGAGGCACCATAACCATAAAGAGCATTACCAGGAGGTACACCATCGAACCCGGCTTCCAACCACAACAATTCACCGTATTCCTGAGTATTTAGCAGGTCATACTTGTTGGTAGCCTGGGTAACTCCGGTACGGAGTGAAAAATTGATCTTCGGTTCTCCGGGTCGTCCCCGTTTGGTAGTAATAATGATAACCCCATTTGCGCCCCGTGCACCATAGATGGCTTGTGATGCAGCATCCTTTAGCACGGATACAGACTCAATGTCATTCGGGTTCAACTGGTTAAGCCCCCATTTGGTGGGGACGCCATCAATTACCCATAATGGGTCATTATTATTAATGGTACCAAGACCACGTACACGAACGGTAACATCGCCACCTGGTACATGAGAGTTGAGAATGGTAACACCGGAAGCACGGCCCTGAAGAGTATGAGCAATGTTGGTTGCCGGAACTTCAACAAGTTCATCAGCCGAAATTGTTGCAACAGCACCGGTTAACGCCTCTTTGATCTGAGTTGCATAACCGGTTACAACCACTTCATCCAGACCAAATACGTCCTGTTCGAGGATCACATCAATCACGCTGCGCCCTTCGATGGTTTCTTCCACCGTTTTCATTCCAACGTAGGTAAACATCAGCTTGATTGCATCATCCGGTACGGCGAGTGAATAATTGCCATCCACATCTGTAATGGTACCGATGGTGGTTCCCCTTACCACTACAGAAACACCTGGTAGCGTACTGCCATCTTCGGCAGATGTAATCGTACCGGTGATCACCCTGGCTTGTGAAAATAGTTGTAAACCAACAAACACAAGCAAGGAGAAAAGAATAGTTAATCTTTTCATAGGCTTAAAATTTAGGTTAATAATTAAATTTAGGTTTATAAAAAAAATTAAACGTGTTGAAATTAGTAATTTTAGTTATAAATACAAAAAATACTACTAAAAAATACATTTTTTTAATGTTTTTATTTAGTTTTAAACCCGAAAGTTCTGGATTAATTCACTGCCAAATAGGCGGTTTATTAGATCGTCCCGCTTTTTAGCAGGGCTTAGTTCGACTAAACACTTTTATTTCGCATTCGCTTATAAAAGTGTAGTCTCATTAATTTTAGGCATTTTAGGCATTTTCAACTTTAGGCATTTCTTTTTTGATAATCAATGAGAACACTTATCGTTTTGCTATGTTTATTCCCTATTTCAATGTTCGGACAAGAAAGGGAAAATATTGAAAGCACACTTGAGGTGCTTAATATACAAACAGGTAACAGAGAAATT
>DAOVQI010000198.1 GCA_030628785.1 Bacteroidota bacterium | reverse complement strand
CGTTTTTCAAGTTCTTTGAGTGAAGGCGGCAAAATAAAAATTGCGAGAGCCTGGTCTTTATACTGATTTTTTAAATTCAGTCCGCCTACAACATCCACATCGAAAAGTACATGTTTCCCTTTCTCCCAGATCCTGTTTATTTCACTCTTAAGTGTTCCGTAAAAATGATCTTTATAAACTTCCTCCCATTCGACGAATTCATTATTTTTTAACTTTTCCTTAAATTCCTCAACCGTAAGGAAATAGTAATCCTTACCATCTGTTTCCTTTTCCCGTTTCTGCCGGCTGCAGGCTGAAATGGAAAATTCCAGATCCAAATTCTGATGCAGGAGATGCCTCACTATGGTAGTTTTTCCTGCACCCGAAGGAGCTGAGAAAATGATTAGTTTGCCTTTAAAATCCATTTTAGTCTTTTTTACGGTATTCTGTTGTTATTTGCTTCGCTGTCATTCGATTGTCATTTGCTTCGCTGTCATTCAATAGTCATTTGCTTCGCGTCATTTAGTTGTTTTTCAGTTGTTATTCGCTTCGCTGTTATTAAGTAATTGTGTGGCGTTTAATAATTCATCAATTTTATTTTTTATTTCTTTACTTGATGGTCTTGGGGCATTATTATCAACGATTTCACTTTTCCGATTTATCAATAAATAGGTAGGATAACCTTGGAATTTTAACTTACTCCTTAGTAATTCAGATTGGGCTTTATCAAAAAAATAATGGTGACCTCCAAGGCTCGAATTTTTTATTGTTTGCTCCCATGTAGTTATATCAGATTTTAAGCATAGATAAACGAATTCTACGTTTTGGTTTTTAAAATTCTCCTGAAGTCCAATCGAATATGGAATTTCAGCTTTACAAGGTCCGCACCATGTTGCCCAAATGTCGACATAAATAACTTTGCCTTTGAATTTCTCTGATAACTGTTTGAAAATGTCTCCTACAATTATATCCTCGCATAAAGACTTGGTATTTAAGTAAGCAATTCCATCTTTTTTTAGCTTTTCGTATTTCGTTTTCTTCAATTCTAATTGTTCGTTTAAGGTTTTGCTTGATATAAAATCATAACGATTTTGATATAGGTTTGCAAAAGCTTCATATGATTTCTCAAAGCAAGCTAAGTAAATTTTGTATACCATAATATCTCTTGACAAACCGGAAATTTCATTTTTGATAAGGTTTGTTAAGCATGTTTCATACGCACTAGAAAAATCCTCTTCTTCAATTGATTTCATTACAGCAGGATTTCCAAGAATATATTTTTCTTGTCCGTAATGCCAAAGATGTAATCCGTACACAAATGAAACTATAGCAGAATCATTATTTACAGGGAATAATGAAGTATTAAAAAGCTCTCCTTCAAGCTCTTTATTATTTATATGTAGGTAATATTTGTAATCAATAAGGTAATTGGCATTCCTGTAGATAATATCAAAATTTGCCCAGGAAATAAATTCCGGGTCAGGATTGTTTTTTTTAATAAAACTAAGCAATGTGATTTTTTCTTTATCAATCCATGAAGAGAGATCTTTGAGATATTGTTCTGTAGTTTTCCCTTCACATTTTGGGATGAAATATTTCTCTTTTTTATAAATACGATATTTAATAATTTCCTCAGTGGTTTTTACATGATTACCTCTGAATGCTACATAATTCAATAATTGCGAAAAATCACATTCATAAAAACCTTTCTTAAAAGTAATCCAAAGACTATCACCAGGAGCTAAAATTAGGGTTAAGTATTTTCCACACTTTAAGGTAAGGTCTTGGGGATTAAATAAATCAAATTCAAATTTAAACTCCACAATATTTGTGTCAATAATCTCAGTTAGGTTAACAGAATTTCTAACAGCATCTTCAAATGCTATCGTTATTGTACTAATCTTTTTTGGTATGTCAAGAAATTTACCAGCAACAATAACTTTTCCTTTTTTTAATTCAAGTGTTGACTGTTTTTTACATGAGTATGAAATCAATAAAATAAGGTTCAGCGTTAAAATAATTTTTTTATTCATTTGTTAAGGATAAATGCCATACAACTACTTAATGATCCCAGTAAGAAATATTTTACGGGGCAAGCGCAAGGAGCAAAGCGATTAGCTAATGACCACTGAATGACCTATCAAGACAAAAGATTAAAGGACAAAGATAAAAGGAATTACTATTTAATAACTATTTAATTACCACCTAATTACAACTTAATTACAATTGAATTACAACCATAACAAGACAAAAGATAAAAGTAAAACAACCTAATGACCATTGAATGACTACTGAATGACCATTGTATGACCATTGAATGGCTTCTTCCTGCTCCCCGCTCCATTCCCAGCCGAATACAATTCGACTCTACAACCTGCCTCTTGCTCCCTGCTCTTATCATTTCGTCTTTCGTCCTTCACTCCGAAAAAGCTACCGGCTACTTGCGCCAGATGAAACGGTAGTAACACTGATCAAAACCGGCAGTTCCGGCACTTTTTCATTATCTGCTTTTGTTCCCCGGGCTCGCCCTGTGAAATAGTGGCGTAGCCACTGCTGCAAAGCAGCATTTCACGGGGCAAGCCCGGGGCTATTGTTGTTTTACCCCTCCGGGGTAATTACTCTTGCAAAATTTTTTTGGTCTGCTTTTTTCTTTCACCCAGTCTCCAAGTCTCAAAGTCCCCCCATCTCAAAGTCTCTCTTTCTCCCTTTCGCATTTTCGCCCCCTCGCCCTTTCGTCTTTCATCTGAATAACCAGTTAATAACGACTCGGAGAGTCGTTCTACAATCCCGTCCTCAGCGCCCTGCTTTCCGCTCTTCGCCCCGCGCCCCATGCCCCAAGCTCTTTGCGCTCCGCTCTTTATAACACATTCAAAAGCTGCTCCTTAATCTTTTCAAGCTCATCTTTCATTTGTACTACCAATTTTTGTATATCGGAATCATTTGCTTTGGATCCGATGGTATTGATCTCACGACCCATTTCCTGCGCTATAAATCCTAACTTTTTACCTGCAGGTATTTTAAGTTTCAGGGTTTGTAAAAAATAATCGCAATGATTCCGTAACCGGACTTTTTCTTCCGTTATATCAAACTTTTCGAGATAGTAGATCATTTCCTGTTCAAAACGATTTTGATCAATGCTTTCAGTAGCCAGAAACTCACTCAAATTATGGTTTATTCTTGTTTTAATTTTTCCGATCCTCTCTTTTTCATATGGTCCTATGTTATCAAGTAACTTCCTGATTTGATTTACATGATGGTGTATATCCTTTTGGAGAGCTTTCCCTTCTTGCTTTCTGAATGAAATGAGTTCATGAATAGCTTCCATAACACCTGTTTTTATTTGCTCCCATTCTTTTTCATCCAATTCCTGTTTTTCAATCTTAAGCGTGTCAGGAAGCCGCATGATAACAGGAAGGATCTGATCAATGTTTTCGATGGACAGTTCACCCGATATTTGCATTAATTGCTCATAGTAGTTTTTTACAACTGCCTGATTAATGCTTGGTGTCTTTTCTTTTTCGATTGTGTCGATAAATATCGATATGTCAATTTTACCGCGTTCAAGGCTTTGACTGATGATATTTCGTAATTCAAGTTCTTTTTCTTTATAAAGAACAGGTAATCTGGCAGATACATCCAGTTGTTTGCTGTTTAAAGATCTTATTTCAAGGGTAATGGTTTTATTTTTTATCTCGAGAATGGTTTTACCAAAACCGGTCATGGATTGGATCATAATCAAAATTTTATTGATAGTAGGTTATAGGATTCGGGTTTTGTCTCGAACAAAGTTAAGATAAGAACATAGCTTCGCAAAGTAATTAAAAAGGTTAATACTATTCAAATGAAACTGCTAAATTTGAATGATTGTGGAATAAGGCTAAGGCTAATCCCGAAAACTTTCGGGAGAGGAAAAAAAGAAAATAAAGAAGAATTAAATGAATCTAATTAACCTAATTGACATAATTTCTAAATAAATCCCAAAAACCAAGTCCCAATTGGTTTGTTGGGAATTAAAGATTAGGAGTGGAAGTAAACGAAATTATTCCCCGCCTGAACGCCCGCCTGAATGAAAGAATTCATTCTTTCGGGCAGGTACCGTTCAGTACGGGCGGGGTGCCTGTCCGAGGGACTCCTTTGGAGAGTACTGGCGACTTTGATGTTGCATATTGAGTGCTGGTTATTGCACATATACCTTATTATCTTTTGTCTTTTATAACTAAAATGCTAACCAACTGGTTGCCTGGTTCTAAATAAAATAACAATTAAAATCATTTGCGAAATTATTTTGGTAATTCAACTGACACACCCCTTACAGACGCACCATCCCTCGCACTCCCCTCTCGCTCACCCACTTGCCGTCGCACAGAGGGGAATTTAACGTATCTGCCATTTAACTCAAAGTAATATCAAAAAGCTATAAACATTTCAGCAATTTAACGGGGTAAACAATATAATAATTTAATAATTTAACAATTTAACAATTTAGCAATTTGATGATAGATTCACTTAAGTTATAATTACTTTGTACACAGCTTGCTGTGTGAGAAGCTTTTATCTTTTATCTTGTATATTTTACAACAACCTTTGTTTTCCATTTCCCTGTAAGGTAATAAATATAGGATACAAACATTCCTAAGAACCATCCGATCGGAATAGCCCACCAGATACCGGTTTCTCCCATTCTCTGGGATAAATACCAGGAAAGTGGTATTCGGACAAGCCAAAGTGAGACCAGGGTGATAAACATTGGGATGAGTGTGTCGCCGGCTCCCCTTAATACTCCATGAGTTGTAAATAGCGCGGATAAGACAAGATAAAATGCACTGACAATAATAAGATATTCTCTTCCGATCCGAATTACTTCAGGGTCGGGGGAAAAAAGACTCATAAGAAAGTTGCCAAAAAGGATTACCATTATGGTGACTGCTACCGAAACAGAAGATGACATTAGCAGGGTTGCTTTAAATCCGTTTCTCACCCGGCCGGGTTTGTTAGCTCCAAGATTTTGTCCCACAAAAGTTGCCAGCGCCGCTGAGAAATTCATTGCCGGTAAAGCGGCAATGGAATCAATCCTGCCTGCAACTGTATATGCTGCAATTACATTCGTTCCGAAAGTATTGACAATTCCGATCAATGCCATCATGCCAAGTGCTGCAAATGTATGTTGAAATCCGGTTGGCAGTCCAATCCTAAAGCTCTGCTGGAAAATTTTCCTGTCGAATTTTAATTCCCTGAACGAAAATTGAATGATCTTATGGTACCGGTTTAGATACAGGATGGCTGTTATAAATGCCCCTGCCTGTGAAATAATTGTGGCAATTGCTACACCAACGATCCCCCATTTAAACACCAATACAAATAACAGGTCAAAGGCAATATTGAATATTGTTGCTATAATTAAAAAATAGAGAGGGGTTTTAGAATCCCCCAACCCCCTGAGAATTGCACTTGTACCGTTATATCCAAAAAAAGCCAGGGTACCCAGAAGAAAAACATTCAGGTATGATTTTGCCTGCGGTAGGATTTCTGCAGGGAGTTGTAAGAGTCTGAAAAGGTGTTCGCTTATTAATATTCCAACGATTGTTATGAAAATAGCAGCAAAAAAAAGAAAAACATATAAGGTATTAATGGCTTTTTTTACATTGATAATATCTTTAGCACCAAAGTATTGTGCGATTACAATGGTCGTTCCGGATGCTATTCCTATTATCAATGAGATCAGGGTAAATATAATTGGGAAAGAAGCGCCAACGGCAGCCAGAGCTTCCTTTCCAATAAAATTCCCTACGATGATACTATCGACAATATTATAAAATTGCTGGAATACATTGCCAAGTATCATAGGTAATGCGAACTGAAAAATAACTCTACTCTCTTTACCGGTGGTGAGGTCTTTCACTCTAAATGGTTTATAGTTTCAAGTTTAAGGTTTCAAGTTTAACTGTGGGATGCCTATTGCAGGAATTCATTATACACAGCACCCTTTTTACTTTTTTACTTATTGCCCGGTCTGTCATTTTGCGCCGGATGAAACTGTTGTAACACTAATCAAAACCGGCAGTTCCGGCGCTTTTTCTTTGTTTGCTGTATATTCTACAATAATGTTACCCCTCCGGGGTAATTGCTCTGGCGACTTACTTTTGCGTACTGCGTATCCCGGAAAAACAGAAATCTTCGATTTCATATTTTTTACTCCACTCGCTCAATCCTTCCCATCAGGCCGGTCGTGAGGTTTCCAGCAAGCTGGAAAGTTCGAGGATCTTCGAAATGGTTTCAAAATCACAGATTTTGACCATTTCGGGACTGATTACTGCATACTTATTCCTGCTACTGCTATTGCTACTTATTTCTCAATCCTCAATAAACATAATGACGAACCGCCCGTCCGACCGGAATCATCCGGGCGGGAATTCTTTCATTCAGGTTGGGAGTACCCGACCGAAGGGAGGGGG
>DAOVQI010000222.1 GCA_030628785.1 Bacteroidota bacterium | reverse complement strand
TCCGCCAGCCGGCGGATCATGAGATCGATCGCTTTGCTCTCTAAGTTCCTTTCATCCTTTACTCCGAAAAAGCTACCGGCTACTTGCGCCGGATGAAACGGTTGTAACACTAATCAAAACCGGCAGTTCCGGCGTAGTTACTTACAGATTCCATGTTCTGCAATAATCGAACCTCTCAGAGGTTCTTTTTCGGACTCTGGCAAGTCTATATCCAGCCGAATACAATTCGGCTCTACTGAACCGGGTTCCATGTTCCGGGTTTCGTGTTCCGAGTTCTAGCCGAATACAATTTGGCTCTATATTTCGCCAAGTCACCTACTTACTACATACTCCTTACTTCCTGCCACATTATCTCCGCCGCCCGAACGACTGGAGTCGTACAGTCGGGCGGGCAGTCACCCACTCACATAGTCCCCAGTCGCATTTTCGCCACCTCGCCCTTTCATTTTTCATCTTTCATCGTTTGTCGTTCTTCCTTCCCCATGCTCTTATTCATCTTTCATCTGAATAACCAGTTAATAACGACTCGGAGAGTCGTTTTACAATCCCGTCCTCCGTGCCCTGCTCTCCGCTCTTCGCCAAGTCATCCTTCGTCCTTCATCCTTCCCATCCTGCCTCCTGTTACTGCTACTGTTTTTTTCACTTCATCATTCATTATTCGGTGTTCGATATTCGACATTTTATTTGCCAACTGAAAACTGCCTTCTGTTGATTTTTAACTACCACTGCTATACATAGTCTCCAAGTAACCCCATCATCCTTTCGTCCTGCTCCCTCTGCCATTGCGTACTGCCCGCCCGAACGTACCGTTCGGTACGGGCGGGCCAACTGTGGACCGGCGACTTTTTCCTGGATTTCAACCCTAAAAATTTATTACCTTTGTCAGGATTTCATATTAAAATAGTTAAACATGAACCCACATATTTCTTCAGTAAAAAATATTCCCGATTCAAAACCGATTGTCTATCTTATTGATAAAGAAACAAACCTTAAAGCATTTCGCTTTTCAAAAGATGAGATAAACTATATAAAGGAGAGAATAAAAAACAAAAAAAAGCAGATTTCCATCAACCGTTTTACGACCTGGGTTTATTTACAATTGGTAGAAAACAAAAAGCTTCAGTATAAAATGAAGGAGAATCTCCGAAAAGAAGCTCATAAACTGCTTCCCCAGATTAAGGAAAACAACCATAAGGAAATTACTTTAGTTGATGGGTGCAATAATCCGGATTGTATTTTGGCTTTTGCTGAAGGACTGGCTTTAGGCAATTATCAGTTCCTGAAGTATTATAAAAAAGATGTGGAAGAAAAGAAATCACCTTTACATAAGATCTATGTTTTTTCGAAGGGTGTTTCAAAGGAAATGATTGCGCATATACAAATTACGACTGAAGCAGTTTACCATTCACGAACCCTTGTGAACGAACCTTTGTCCTTCCTGACGGCAGTTCAACTGGCAAAAGAGATACAACACCTGGGCACGGAAGCAGGTTTTATGGTAGAGGTTTTTAACAAGAGAAAAATTGAGACCCTTAAAATGGGTGGTTTACTGGCTGTTAACAAAGGCAGTATCGATCCCCCGACATTTTCCATCCTGGAATGGAAACCTGAAAAAGCTAACAATGCAAAACCGTTGGTCTTGGTGGGGAAAGGTGTTGTTTTTGATACAGGAGGATTAAGCTTGAAACCAACCAAGGATAGTATGGATTATATGAAATCGGATATGGGGGGTGCCGCAGCCGTAACCGGTGCACTTTGTGCTGTTGCCAGGGCGAAATTACCTGTTCATGTTATTGGTTTGATACCTGCCACTGACAATCGTCCCGATGGGAACGCTTATACCCCGGGAGATGTAATACATATGTACAGCGGATCAACGGTTGAAGTTCTGAATACAGATGCTGAAGGAAGGATGATCCTGGCTGATGCATTAAGCTACGCCAAACAGTATGACCCGGAATTGGTGATTGATCTGTCAACACTTACCGGATCTGCAGCAGTCGCAATCGGGAAATATGGCATTGTAGGTATGGGAAATGCGAAAAGAAAGACGTTTAACCTTCTCATGGAAAGCGGAAAAAATGTTTATGAAAGGATTGTGGAATTTCCATTTTGGGAGGAATACGATGAATTAATAAAATCAGATATTGCTGATATGAAAAATATCGGTGGCAGAGATGCAGGGGCTATTACTGCCGGTAAATTTTTGGAAAGATTTACCGATTATCCTTACATTCATCTTGATATTGCCGGTCCTGCATTTTTATCCGGTGAAGATTCCTACCGGGGTAAAGGGGGTACCGGTGTAGGTGTTCGTTTGTTATTTGATTTTATTAAAAACTACATATAATGAACCGAAAATTAAGAGTAGGCATAACCCAGGGAGACATTAATGGAATAGGGTATGAGATTATTATTAAAACATTAATTGACAACCGCATTAATGATATTTGCACACCAATTGTTTATGGTTCTCCAAAAGTTGCAGCTTACCACCGGAAGGCATTGAATATTTCGAATTTTAGCTTTAATCATATAAAAACTCCCCGTGAGGCTAATCTCAAACGGGCAAATATTATTAATTGTCTTGGTGATGATGTAAGGGTTGAATTGGGAAAGTCAACAAATATTGCAGGAGAAGCCTCTTTTAAAAGTCTGGAAAGAGCTGTTTCTGATCTGAAGAAAGGAGAAATTGATGTTTTAGTAACAGCTCCCATTAACAAACAAAATATCCAATCGGATTTTTTTACTTTTCCGGGTCATACCGAATATTTAGAATCATATTTTAAGACTGACGGAGCTTTAATGTTAATGGTCAGAGATTTTCTAAAAGTTGGGGTAGTAGCCGGTCATGTTCCTTTTTCGAAAATTTCTTCTGTTATTACCATTGAGAATATACTGGACAAAATCCGGATAATGAACAAATCCCTGATTGAAGATTTCACCATTCGTAAGCCACAGATAGCCGTATTGGGGCTGAATCCACATGCAGGTGATGAAGGATTGCTGGGTAATGAGGAAAATGATATTATCAAACCGGCAATACAAAAGGCCCTTGAAGAGGATATTATGGCTTTCGGGCCTTTTGCCGCGGATGGTGTTTTTGGTTCGAATTACATTTCAAAATTTGACGCAATTTTGGCTATGTATCATGATCAGGGGGTGGCTCCATTTAAAGCAATAGCTTTTCAAAACGGAGTTAATTTTACAGCCGGTTTATCCATTATCAGAACATCACCTGCACACGGTACTGCCTATGAATTAGCAGGTAAAAATCAAGCTTCACCCGATTCTTTTCGTAAGGCTATTTATCTGGCTATCGACATTTATTTTAAACGGAAAGAAAATGAAGAGTTAAATAAAGACCCCTTGCAGAAACAGGAGATAGATAATTAGTATGGTTTTTTCTGGGTGTTCAATAACATATGAAAAATCCTGTTCCGATTGGCTAACTTTGAATGATTTTTATAAAATCCGATACGTTATTTCTTAAAAATTTCTAACCAAACTAAACCTAAAACCTAACGATATGAAAAAAATAACAAAACAAGAAGCACTTGATTATCATGAACAAGGGCGGCCGGGGAAAATAGAGGTAATCCCAACCACTTCATACAGTACCCAGCGTGATTTATCATTAGCCTATACTCCAGGCGTTGCAGACCCTTGTTTGGAAATTGAATCAAACCCGGATGATGTATTCAGGTATACAGCAAAAGGCAATCTGGTAGCTGTTATTTCCAACGGGACGGCTGTATTGGGATTAGGAGACATTGGAGCAATGGCAGGCAAGCCTGTAATGGAAGGAAAAGGTTTGTTGTTTAAGGTCTTTGCCGATGTGGATGTGTTTGACATTGAGGTGAATGAGACAAATATTGACAAATTTGTTGAAGTAGTAAAAGCCATTGCACCTACTTTTGGAGGAATCAATCTTGAAGACATAAAAGCTCCGGAATGTTTTGAGATCGAGGATAGATTAAAAGAAGAACTGGATATTCCTGTATTTCACGATGACCAACATGGAACTGCTATCATCTCAGCTGCAGGCTTACTGAATGCTCTTGAGTTAAATAAAAAGAAGATCGATGAGATTAAAATTGTTGTAAACGGTGCAGGCGCTTCAGCAGTCTCTTGTATCCGGTTGTACATAACACTGGGAGTTAAAAAGGAAAATGTAATCATGCTTGATAGTAAGGGGGTTTTGAATAAGAAGCGGCAGGATCTGAACGAAGTCAAAAAACAATTTGTTACAGACAAGGACGTTGATACACTTGAAGAGGCGATTAAAGGAGCTGATGTTTTCCTGGGTCTTTCGGTTGGAGGGGTTTTAAAGAAAGAAATGGTAAAAACCATGGCTTCTGATCCGATCGTTTTCGCAATGGCTAATCCAAATCCGGAAATAAGCTATGAGGATGCAACTGATGCAAGGGATGATATTATTATGGCTACAGGACGGTCGGATTACCCGAACCAGGTTAATAATGTTTTAGGTTTCCCGTTTATTTTCCGGGGAGCGCTTGATGTAAGAGCAACTACAATTAATGAAGAAATGAAAATTGCTGCATGCAAGGCACTGGCTGATTTAACCAAGGAACTGGTTCCTGAGCATGTAAATGCAGCTTACAATATAACCAATTTGAAGTTTGGCAGGGAATATATCATTCCTAAACCCCTTGATCACAGATTAATTACCAACGTTGCTTTTGCGGTAGCTAAAGCTGCAACCGAATCGGGTGTTGCAAAAAAAAAGATCACCGACTGGAACGCATACAAAGAGGAATTGGATAAGCGATTAGGCTATGAAGTTACATTGATACGTAATATCCGTGAGAAAGCAAAGGAAGATCCAAAACGGGTTGTTTTTACCGAAGCCAACCATTTTAAAATATTAAAAGCGGCAGAAAGTGTTTTATTGAATGGTATTGCAAAGCCTGTTCTCCTTGGGAACAAGGAAGAGATCCGTCAGACTATTGAAGAATCTAACCTTGAGCTTGAAAAAGTGCCTGTCATCGATCCTAAAAGTCCTGAGGAAGCCAAACGAAGGGAAAAATATGCACAAATCTATTTTGAAAAAAGACGTAGAAAGGGAGTAACCTACGACGAAGCCCTTGAGCTCATGTACAATCGTGATTATTTTGGCGTAATGATGGTAGAATCAGGAGATTGTGATGCGCTTATTTCGGGTTTTTTAAGTAAATATGCTGATACCATTCGTCCGGCACTGGAGATCATAGGAACTACTAATTCCCAAAAGCATATTGCCGGAATATATATTGTTATCACAAAAAAAGGTCCTTTCTTTTTCGCAGACACCACGGTAAATATTCAACCATCTGTTCAGACCCTGGTGGAGACAACGGTACTAACGGCTGATGAAGTAAGGAAGTATAATATTGAACCCAGGATTGCTATGTTATCCTATTCGAATTTTGGCTCTCAGCGGGGAGGTAGTCCGAAACTGGTACAGGAAGCTGTTGAAATTTTACACAGGGACTATCCCGATTTAATTGTCGATGGCGAAATGCAGGCAAATTTTGCCTTTAATCCTGAATTACGCCAGAAAAAATTCCCGTTTAGCAAATTGGCAGATAAAGAAGTGAATACAATCATTTTTCCTGACCTGTGTTCCGGAAATATTGCTTACAAAATGATGCAGGAAATAGGCAGTGCTGAAGTGATCGGGCCCATTTTAGTAGGGATTGCCAAGCCAATTCATATTTTGCAACTTGAAAGTTCCGTTCGAGAAATTATTAATATGGCAGCAATTGCGGTTGTTGATGCTCAGTGTCTTGCAAGTGAGACAAGCAGATAATAAGGACATAGTTTCACAAATTGATTAAAAAACCCCTTAATTTTCAGGTTTCATAAATAATTAGTCTACAGTCGGCAGTCCACAGTCGACAAAAAAGTAAATAACAATCAAACAATTATAACACAATGGCAACTGGATTTAGAAACT
>DAOVQI010000123.1 GCA_030628785.1 Bacteroidota bacterium | reverse complement strand
CCTGACATAAAGCTGAACGACTTCATCCCCATCATAATCGCCAGTGTTACGTAATGTTACCGATACATTAATCAAATCATTTTCTGATACTTCATACGCTGATAAATCAATTTTTTCATATTTAAAACTCGAATAACTTAATCCGTAGCCAAAGGGATAAAGCGGTTCACCATGAAAATACCTATAGGTACGGCCCTCCATGTTATAATCTTCAAATGGTGGCAGATCTTCAACCGAGCTGTAGAATGTTACAGGAAGTCTTCCGGCAGGATTATAGTCGCCAAATAATACATCTGCCACGGCATTACCTCCCTGTTGTCCGGGATACCATACCTGAAGGATTGCAGAAATATGTTCGCTTTCCCAATTAACAGCCAGAGCGCTTCCGCCGGTTAAAACCAGAATAACCGGTTTGCCGGTTGCGTACAGGGTTTTAACCAATACCTGCATGGGTTTTGGGATTTCAAGATGGGTCCGGTCGCCTCCTTCGAAACCATCCATTTCAACAGGCATTTCTTCACCCTCCAGTTTAGGTGAGATGCCTGCAACCACAACGGTAACATCGGATCGATTCGTCAATTCAATAGCTTCAGCAATCAGGAGAGGATTATCGAAATATTCTCCTGTCAGTCCAAAACCTTTTTGATTTTCAGATGGTCTTAAATTGTTTGTTTCAACTGTTTCCATCATACCAAAACTTTCGACCGGTATTATTCCCTGTGCATAGATTACTTTGGTATTTTTGCTGACCTTATTCTTAATTCCCTCTAAAATTGTAACAGGATTTGAAGGAGTACCATGATAGTTTCCCAACAGGATGTCCAGATTGTCAGCATATGGTCCGATAACAGCTATGGTAGTCAGATTTTTTTTGAGCGGAAGGGTATTGTTATAATTTTTTAGTAAAACCATACTTTCCTGAGCCACTTTTAGCGCCAATCGGTTGTGTTTTTCAGTATCGTTGGCTGAAAATGCTATTCTGGCATAAGGAACCTTGCCTGGAGGATCGAACATGCCCAGCTTAAACCTGGCAGTCATAAGACGCTTTAATGCAATTTCAATTTCATTCTCTTTTATCAGGTCCTTTTCAACAGCTTCATCCAGAGCATAATATTCTCCCCCGCATGTCAGGTCGCAACCTGCTTTTACTGCCATAGCGGATGCTTCAGCAGCCGTTTTTACCATTTTATGACCCTGGTAAATATCCATAATAGCGCCACAATCCGAGACAACATATCCTTCAAATCCCCACTTGTTTCTTAATATCTCTTTCAGAAGAAGATTGCTGGCACAACAAGCCTCATCACGGAACCGGTTATATGCTCCCATTATCGAAAAAGCGCCTCCCTCAACAATACATGCCTTGAATGCCGGCAGGTAGGTTTCGTACAAATCCCTGTCACTTACCTGCGCATTAAACGTATGACGTGACGGTTCGGGGCCACTATGAACAGCGTAGTGCTTTGGCGTTGAAATAACCTTGAAATACTTCGGATCGTTTCCCTGTAATCCTTTAACAAATGCAACCCCGATACGGGAAGTAAGGCATGGATCCTCGCCATAGGTCTCTTGTCCCCTGCCCCATCTCGGATCCCGAAAAATATTTATGTTTGGAGACCACATGGTTAACCCTTTGTAAATATCTCTTTCGTTGTTTCTTATTGCTTCATGATGTTTTGCCCTGGCTTCCGTCGAAATAACATCGGCTTCTTTTTCAATAAGTTCAGGATTCCACGTAGCAGCCATTCCAATAGCCTGCGGAAAAACCGTTGCAATACTGTTCCGTGCTACACCATGAAGACACTCATTCCACCAATTGTATTCCGCTATACCCAACCGGGGAATTGCCGGAGAACTATTTTGCATCTGAGATATTTTTTCTTCCAGTGTCATTCTGGATACCAGATCATTCACCCGTTCTTCAATGGATAGATCAGTGTTCTGGAACGGGTATTCCGGTTTATTTGTAGTACATTGAATTACGGCAGATAGCGCCATAATGAATACAATTGATGCAATTTTGCTTTTCATATTGATTTGATTTTGTTAAATAATAAGCTCAAGTTGTATCATAGGCATTATTTGTTATAGGTTATAGGTTATTAAATCAACCACCTCCCCCTCCCTTCGGTCGGGTACTCCCCGCCTGAATGAAAGAATTCATTCTTTCGGGCAGGCTCCTTTCCAAGGAGGAGAATTTTGCTTAGTATATTAACCACCAGAACCCTATAACGGCTGGCTTGTATATTTAGTTACTCTTTTTTATAATTCTAAACTCTACTCTTCTGTTTATTACTCTACCTTCTTCTGATTGGTTTTCTGTCAAAGGCATTCTTTTACCATATCCTTTATATCTTAATCTATTCGAATTGATACCTTTAGATTCCAGCCAGTTATATACGGGGTTTACCCTGTTAACCTACTCGGCATTTACTCGTCTGACCACTAAAATGGAGAGTTATTCGTCTGACCACTAAGATGGTCAAATTTATTATTATATCTCATCATTAGCATAATATTTTAAATCTAATCATTAAGCTAAACAGTAGGAGTGGTCTGACGAGTATATAACTCTTCGGCAGCAGTAGTGGTCTTACTCGTCTGACCACTAAAATGCATCAACTTTCTACATAAACCATAACATAATTGCAATGTTTCAAATCTAAACTAATCGTCCTGCAGCAGTAGTGGTCTGACGAGTATCATTAAAAGTAAGCCTACATCATTTTTTTATTTCAAGGTTACCATCCAGTAGATAAGATTTTCCCATACTTGTTTCAAATTGTACGGTTTTATCTCTATAACGAATGTTGCAAGTGTTACCCAGCTTTGAGAAAATTTTAACCTCACTCATATTTCTATTCTGCCAGAAAATATCCAACACAAAACCGCCTCTTGCACAAATTCCTTTTACAGAACCATCAGGCCATGCTTCCGGAAGTGCCGGCAAAAGACAAACTTCTCCTCCATGAGATTGTAAAAGCATTTCAGCAATACCTGCTGTTCCTCCAAAATTCCCATCGATCTGGAAGGGTGGATGGTTATCAAAAAGATTATCAAGTGTGGATTTTCTCAATAATTCCAGGAGGTTTTGGTATGCTTTTTCACCATCCTGTAAACGGGCAAAGAAATTGACGATCCAGGCTCTGCTCCATCCTGTGCCTCCTCCACCGTGTTTAAGCCTCTTTTCAATAGTTCTTCTGGCCGCCTCAAACATTTCATGATCCTTCGGGGTAATCTGGGACAATGGATACAATCCCATCAGATGAGACATATGCCGGTGACCGGGTTCAACCTCTTCATAATCCTTAATCCACTCCTGAATGGTGCTGTCCTGTCCAATCTGTACAGGTGATAATTTATGTTTGGTTTCAATTAGCTGCTGACGAAAATCTTCATCCATATCCAGAATTTCTGACGCGGTAATACAGTGATCAAACAAGCCATTGATGATTTGAATATCAATGGTAGGCGCATAAGTGATGGAAACCCTTGTATTTGTTCCAGGTACAAAAAAACTGTTCTCAGGAGAATGTGAAGGCACTGTTACAAGATATCCATCACTATCTTCAATAAGGAAATCAATTACAAATTCGGCTGATTCTTTCATAATCGGATAAGCGTATTCTTTCAGATAATTCAGATCTCCGGTATACTCGAAGTGCCTCCATATGGGAAAGGTTATCCACGGACCAGCCATGGGTGAAATACCCCATACACCATCCATAACTCCTGTCCTGCCAAAAGGATCAGTCAGATGATGTAGAGTCCATCCGCGTGTGTCATACATCTCTCTGGCAGTAACACTGCCGGGGCGGCGAAGAAGATCCACAAATTGTATCAGGGGTTTAACGGTCTCAGGCAAATTACAAACCTCAGCAGGCCAGTAATTCATCTGAAGGTTGATATTTGTATGAAAATCGGAGTTCCAGGGTGCTTTCATATGCTGGTTCCAGATACCCTGCAAATTAGCCGGCAGGTGGCCTGGTTCACGTGAGCTACCCATAAGCAGATATCTGCCAAACTGAAAATACAGGGATACGAGATGATGATCCGGGATGCCTTCCCTTACCGCTTGCAATCTTGTATCCGTAGGGATCTCCGGAAAAAGGTTCTCTCCCAAATCCAGACTGACTCTGCTAAACAGGCTGTTGAATTCCTCAATATGCCTCTTTTTCAAAACCTCATATTTCCTTTTCCCGGCTTGCTCAAGAATTTCCTTACATATTTTTTCAGGATCAAGGGAACGGTCAAAATTCAGGTTATTTATATTATAATCGGTAGCAGCAGTCATAAGAATAGTAAGTGCATGAGCCTTCTCCACAATCAGAGAATTACCTTCAACCTTTACTCTGCCACCTTCGTTAATGACAATAAGACTAGCTCCGAATTTCATGTGTTTCCCTCCGGGTCCGCTTAATGTGTCAGGAGCATCAATGATCTGGCCTGTGAGGGTCAATGAATTCTTCTCAGCAACGACAGTGGTCAAATCCTGTTCCCGCGTTAATTGAATACCCAGAGTTAACGGAAAAGGACCTGATGCTTCCAGACGTGTAACCAGGATATCATCGGGTGCTGAAGCAAATACCTCACGGGTAAATTCGGTTCCATTCGAATAAAAACTTACAGTGCTGATCCCGTTTTGCAGATCCAATTCACGCCGGTACGATTCCGGTTCTTCAAGATCAAAAAAAGTCAGTTCAAGATCACACACCGGCTGATAGGATCTAATGCGCGGTGGTGTGCCCAAAAGATGCTCTTTAGAAAGCCGGAAGACTTCCTCATGTTCATTATTCAGCAATTTTTGACGTATTTCCGGAAGGTATTCACCGGCATCGGGGTTATTATTATTAATAGGTTGACCAGCCCATAAACTTTCTTCATTTATCGAAAGATGTTCAAAATGAATACCTCCGAATACCATGGCTCCCAGACGGCCATTACCAACCGGTAGTGCCTCGTTCCATTCGGATGCCGGTTCGGCAAACCAAATTTTTAGTTCCTTTTGATCTTCTTTTACCGCTTCTTCTTTTTGTATTGAATTGCATGAAAAAAACAAAATTGCAAAAATGAAAAACAAAAAATAGTTTACGTGATTTCTCATTACAAAATATTTTAAGACAGGATTATTAATTCGATATTAAATAGAGATCCAGTTCCTGCTTCCACCTAAAATAGGCTTCCTGGTACAGTGAAATTTTCGACTCGTCGGGAATAGTTACTTCCAGCATATCAAGATTACGGAATGCCTCTTCAAAAGAAGAATATATTCCAGCGCCGATCCCGGCTCCTCTGGCTGCTCCCTGTGAACCATCTGTATTATATAATTCAATGGTAGAACCGGTCAGGCATGATAATTCCTCCCTGAAGACCGGGCTTAAGAACATGTTAGCCATGCCGGCTCTTATCACATCAGGTGATATGCCTGATTCTCTCATAATATCCATACCGTAACGGAAGGCAAAGGCAATTCCTTCCTGGGCTGCCCTGAATAAATGGTCCTGCCTGTGTAAATTAAAATTTAAGTTAAGAATCCTGCACCCCAGGTCCTTGTTTCCCAGCATACGCTCAGCACCATTTCCAAACGGCATTATACAAAGTCCCTCCGACCCGACAGGAATAGCAGCAGCCCTTTTGTTCATCTCCTTATAATCAATAACCTGTCCGCCAACCTGGTTTCGAAGCCACGAATTCAGGATACCTGTTCCATTAATACACAACAACACACCGATTCTTGTCTTTTCAGTTGTATGATTTACATGTGCAAAGCTGTTAATCCTTGATTCCGGATCATACTTTACTTCTTCACTCACTCCATAAACCACACCTGAAGTACCGGCAGTGGCGGCTACCTCACCCGGATTAAGAATGTTAAGTGAAAAAGCATTATTAGGCTGGTCTCCTGCCCGGTAGGTTACTTTTACTCCGGAGCTTAATCCCAGATCCCTTGCAACGGATTCAAGGATCTGTCCCTGTGAGCTGAAAGTTGGAACCTGGTCAGGCAGTAAACTATTTTCAAGACCATAATAATCCAGGAGAAAGTCAGCCGGTTGGTTATGTTTAAAATCCCAGAAAATACCTTCAGAAAGACCTGAAAGGGTTGTATTAATTTCGCCTGTTAGCTTCATTGCAATAAAATCGCCGGGAAGCATTATTTTATGAATCCTGCGGTATGTTTGCGGTTCATTCTCCTTAACCCATTTCAATTTCGATGCTGTAAAATTGCCGGGAGAATTTAATAGCCGGGCTAAGCATTTGTCTTCTCCTATTTCCCTGAATGCTTTTTTACCGTAGTCCACAGCCCTGCTGTCACACCAGATGATTGATGGTCTCAATACTTCAGAATGCTTATCCACCAATACCAGACCGTGCATCTGGTATGAAATACCAATAGCCTCAATCGTTTCCTGAATAATAGATGGATGTTTCAATACTTCTTTTACTGCCAGGGTTACATTTTTCCACCACATTTCCGGATCCTGTTCTGCCCATCCCGGCTGTTCAGCTTTAATGGGCATCTCTTTTCTGGGATAAGTAGCTGAAGATAAGCATTTTCCGGTTTCCGCATCAATTACTGATACCTTTATTGAAGAGCTTCCTAAATCTATTCCCAAGAGTTGCATAATATCAAGGTATTTTTTTATGGAATAAATCAGCATAAATATAGCCTGAATTATTCATAACGCAGTTAAAGCTGCAAACTAAGTTTATGTATACAATTAATTAATATTGTAAAGTGTATTCCAAAATTTAGGCACTTTAGGCATTTTAATAACTCTTCCCCCACCCTCAAATCAATTCCATATCCACCTTCTATCGTTTCCAAATTCCATTCGATCTGAAAACCGTTGATGTTCACTAAATTTAGGAAAAATATGATGAATTTTTGTTTTGTAGATAACCAGTATTTTGTATCTTTCAAGAATTAATGTATACTAAACCTAAAATAAAGCTTGAGTATAGTCATCACCGGGATCAAGAGGTAGTTCTGATCAAATTTGACTATGACAAGGGATTAATAGATGAGGTAAAGAAACTGGCGGGCAGTCGGTGGAGTCAGACAAAGCGATGCTGGTATATACCTGCTGACAACTTTCATTTGGATACATTTTTAAATAAAATATCAGGAATTGCAGATATCGATGTTTCAAACATAAAGGATCGGGGTGTATCGAATATATCGACCGGCAGGATAAAGAAATCCTTTTTACCTGAACTACCAAAGGGGTATCTTGAAATACTTGAGCAGAAAAGATACGCTAAAAGCACCATCAGTACCTATACAACCTATTTCAGGCAATTTGTAGATTATTTTTCCGGACAATCACTGGAGGAGGTAAGTGTTGAACAGATCAATGATTATCTACTAAAGCTCATCCGAAAGGAATCCATGTCACCGAGTAAGCAGAACCAATATATCAATGCCATCAAATTCTATTATGAGAAAGTACTGGGAAGGGAGAAGGAATATTATGATCTTTTTCGACCAAAGAACGAAAGCAAGCTACCGGATGTACTGGACAAGGAAGAAATTGCAGAGATGTTGAGGATTAAGGAGAATATTAAGCATAAAAGTATCATTGCCATGATATATTCGTGTGGATTACGACGGAGTGAATTACTGAACCTGAAGCTTACAGATATAGATTCGAAGAGAATGGTTGTGAAGATAGAACATGGGAAAGGCAAGGTTGACAGGTATGTTCAATTGGCCGGCTTTACATTGGAGTTATTACGTAAATATTTCAGGCAGTATCATCCGAAAGTATGGCTTTTTGAGGGAAAGCCTGGTGTACAGTATAGCACTTCCAGTGTAGTCAAAGTAGTGGTTACGGCCGCTAAGAAGGCAGGGATAAAGAAAGGAGTTACACCGCATACTTTGCGTCACAGTTTTGCGACACATCATCTGGAACAGGGAACGGATTTACGGTATATACAGGAATGGTTGGGGCATAAGAGTTCAAAGACAACGGAGCGTTATACTCATGTTTCGAAGACAAATTTTAGTAATTTCAGGAATCCAATAGATGATATTTTCAGCGATGATTAAGCAAAGGTACACATACATGCCGGTTTTTGGCATATATCAACACCTTATTAAATTGATAAATGAGATATATAAACACCAGGTGTATTTACTGAATTGTTACCTGCCATATTAAGAAATCAGGAAACATAGATAAGTTTGTCAGATCATTACTTGGATTTTATAGGTAAATGTATTAACTTTGTAATTACATATATTTCGAAATCATGGAAATTCAAGTAGTTAAAATAGGAAATTCAAAAGGTATCAGGTTAAGTAAAACACTGCTGGAGCGGTATAACATCAGAGATAAACTTGAAATCATTTTCGAAAAGGGCTATTTGATTCTTAAACCAGTATCAAAACCAAGGTCTGGTTGGGAGGAGG
>DAOVQI010000351.1 GCA_030628785.1 Bacteroidota bacterium | reverse complement strand
ATATCTCTTCCGCTTCATCATAACGGTTTTGCAACTGGTATAACAAAGCTAAATTTACCTTTAACCTCACAAAATTGGGAGATTTTTCCCTGAGCTCAATACCTGCTATTTCAATAGCCTCTTTAAGTATCCTTTCAGCTTCTTTGTAATTCCCCAAAACCTGGAACAAGATCGCCTGGTTATTCAAAACAATAGCCAGCGCCGCGCTTTCACTACCCATGGTTTCCCTTGTAATTTCAACAGCAGAACGGATGTGTTCCTCCGCTTCATTATAGCGGCCAAGATCTTTATACAAAACAGCCAGGTTATTCAGAGAAGCTCCATAACCTGCCCGGTCATTTAGTGTTTCTTTTCGCAATTTTAAAGCCGCCAGTGTAAATTCTTCCGAAAGTGTAAACCTGCCGGTTGTATGATATAACAATCCCAGATTACTTTTTACCAGGGCACCGGTTTCAGAATCAGCCCTGCCTTCAGAAATTAACAGTGCCAAAGCAGTCTTAAACGAAAGCCGGGCAGAACGGAATTTATTGGATGCATAAAAAAATTCACCGGCATTATTATAATCCTCCGGCTTCATCTCCCCGGCACGGTCTCCGATCTTTTCCTGGATAGTTCCCTGCTTTACGGCAAACCCTGCCAGCGATCGTTTATGTTTCTCGAATTTGTCTTCCGCTTCGTAAAATCCGGAGTTATCACTAAACGATACGGCATAATTATATTCGGTAGCATCATATTCATTGCTCCATTTTTCTATCCTCTGAATGGCTGTATCTTTTAATTCAACAACTTTTTTCTTAGCTAACTTTATTGATTCCTCCTTAGCTGCTTTCTTTATCGCCTTCCAAACCTGTGTTTGTCCACTCAAACTAACAAGGCAAAGAAGTATAATTATTCCAATCGTTTTTTTCATCCGCTAATAATTTTAGTTATTTTTCTTTTGTTTGGTCATTCGGTATTGATTATTTAAATAAAACCGCCTTGTTTTCGCTTTTTAAAATTACAGCTTTCGTTTTTCTAAAACAAACTCGAAACTCGTCTGACGACTTCAGTTCGTCTGACGAGTATTTACAATAAAAAAAAGAGGCTTCTCACGAAACCTCTTTTTCTTTCTAATCTATCTATAAACCGAAAATCTTACCTATGAATCCGATTGAATCATTCAATCTTTTAGGTAAGGTTTCCTGATTCTTTTACATCTTATTCCTTGCATATTTTATGCCAAATATTCTATAATATTGACTAAATGAACCTTAATTAAATAATGGAATTTGTTAAAATGTGTTAAAACTGACCGATTCCGGAACATCACTGTTCGTTAGCGGACATCAATTGACCTTTATTAAATAAAAAGATGTCTTATTGTCCGGTAAAAATGAAAATCACTAAATTTGGGCAATTACATTGCGAACTTTGCGATTCCTTTGCGTTCTTTGCGGTTAAAATAATAATTGAAAACATCGGTCCGTCCGCCCGCCTGAACGAATTCATTCGCCAGCCCGAAAGAATGAATTCTTTCATTCTGGCGGGGGCAGGCTTCAAGCGGTCAGACCGGTAAATTCACTTAAATACAATCCTGACATTAACTGATAATCCCAAAATGTCCATCATTGCCGAAAACATAACCAAGCTCTACGGAGCACAAAAAGCCCTTGATAATGTCTCCCTTGAAATCAAATCAGGAGAAGTTGTTGGTTTTCTCGGCCCAAACGGCGCCGGAAAATCCACTTTAATGAAGATCATTACGGGCTATATCCCTCCAACTTCCGGTAAAATTACCGTAAACAACCTCGATGTAATGGAGCACCCGCTGGAAGTGAAAAAACAAATCGGCTACCTTCCTGAAAACAATCCTTTGTACTACGAAATGTATGTCAGGGAATACCTGAAATTCGTGGCTGGTATATATAAGCTCGGAAACCAGACTAAACAACGGATTGATGAGATCATTCAGCAAACCGGTCTGGAGCCGGAGCAAAAAAAGAAAATCGGCGCTTTGTCAAAAGGTTACAGGCAACGGGTTGGGCTTGCGCAGGCTTTGATCCATGACCCACAGGTACTGATCCTCGACGAACCAACCTCCGGATTGGATCCTAATCAGATCGTGGAGATCCGTAACCTGATCTACGAGGCGGGGAAAGAAAAAACGGTGTTGCTTTCAACACATATCATGCAGGAAGTTGAAGCCATCTGCGACCGGATCATTATTATTCATAACGGTAAAATCGTAGCCGACGATGCCAAAGGTGATATTTACGATTATGTAGAGGAAAAATATCAAACCGTTCATGTAGAATTCAGCGGGGCTGTCGATCAGAAGAAATTGGAACATATAGAAGGTGTTAACCGGGTTGTTCCTTTAAAGAAGAACCAGTGGCTGATACAGGGAAACCCGGAAAAAGACATCCGCAGTGAAGTCTTCAATTTTGCCGTTAAAAACAACCTCACCGTATTATCCATGCAAAAGCAGGAGAAAAGCCTGGAACAGGTCTTTCAGCAGTTAACAAAATGAACCTCCGGAGAGGAGACCATATTCTACCTGAACCAAACACGCTTATATTGCGGAGCAGTGATTTATGTCGTTGTTTCAGCACGAGCCGATATTTTCAATCCAGTCCCCGCCTTTTGAGTAAGGCATCAACTTTGGGTTCACATCCTCTGAATTTAATATATTGAGCCATCATATCGTTGCTTCCCATTGAAAGAACATTTTTTCTGAATGAAGCGGCCAGTTCCTTATTAAACAGATCGGTTTCCTTGAATGCCCGGAATGCATCAGCGTCAAGAACTGCAGCCCAGATATAACTGTAATACCCGGAAGAATATCCTCCGCTGGAAAATATATGGCTGAAATTTGTACTTTGATAGCGGGATTCAATCTCAGATATCAATCCAATTTTATCCATTGATTCTTTTTCAAATTTTGCGGCATCCTGTTCAGTTGTATCTGTGAGTACGTGCCAATCCATATCCAGGAAAGAGGCAGCCAGATACTCAACCGTCATAAAGCCCTGATTAAACTGTTTAGAGTTTTCAAGCTTATCGATCAGTTCCTGTGGAATCGGCTCGCCGGTTTCATAATGAAACGCATAGGTTTTCAGTACGGCAGGATCCTTGGCCCAGTTTTCCATAATTTGCGAAGGAAGTTCAACAAAATCTCTCGGTACTCTTCTCGATCCGCTATAAGTCGTATTTCCGAATAGACTGTTCAACCCATGGCCTAATTCATGGAACAGTGTTTCCACTTCATTTATACTCATTAAGGAAGGTTTATCCGCAGTTGGTTTTGCAAAATTACCAACGTTGTAAACCAATGGCGCAATGAAATTGCTGTCAATGTTGGACTGGCTTCTGAACGAGCTCGACCAGGCGCCACTTCTTTTGCCGTCACGCGGATAATAATCGGAATAGAAAATACCCAGATGTGTTCCATCAGCTTCCAGAACCTCAAATACTTCAACGTCCGGGTTGTAAACCTGAATATCATTCCTTTTGACAAATTCTATTCCGTACAGTTTCTTGGCTACATCAAAGGCGCCCCTGCGAACATTTTCCATTTTGAAATAAGTGCGGAGCATAGCCTCATTCAGGGCATATTTTTCTTTTTTCACTTTTTCGTCATAATACCACCGGTCCCAGGTCT
>DAOVQI010000081.1 GCA_030628785.1 Bacteroidota bacterium | reverse complement strand
TTTGTATTTTGATTTTTGGTCCCGATAGCTATCGGGATTAATTAGAAAAACTTCTACTTTATAGACAGACACTAATTAGAAATAATTTGTCCAAAGGACTCTCATGGAGAGGCTAAGAAACCTTAGCCTTAGCCTCAGCACGCTGTCGCTGAAGCTTTAGCGTAGGCGCCCTTAGCCTTTTATAAGATAAGTTTTATTATATACACATAACTTATTGTAAATCAATAAACAATTTTGAACTTCCGATACGTATAAAATAATGTGCTATACTTTGGTATTTTAAACCCTAATCCATTAGTTTTACTGACTTAATCCAATTATAACTGTCAAACCATATCAATAAATGAAGAAATTGAAATTTCTGTACCTCGAAAAAGAAGTTCATGAAGTAGATATCATTTCAAAAAAACTTAAAGAAGAAGGAATTGAATTTACACTGAAACATGTCAATTCCATGAAAGATTTCGAACAGGAAATCAACCTTTGTAATTATGATATCATATTTTCATGTTATTCCCAACCACCCTGTAATTGCCTTAATGCCCTGGAAATGACCGGGAATATTTGTCCTAACATTCCTTTTATCATCATATCGAAAGATATTGGGGAAGGTCTTGCAATAGAGGCCTACAAGTTGGGAGCAACCGGCTTTGTTAACAAGAATCACTTGTCAGGGCTTGTGCCTTCCATTACCAAAGCAATGTTTGAAGCAAGGGACCGTGAGCAGAGATGGCAGGCGGAAGACATGAAAAACAAATACGATTTTATTATCAATACCTCAAAATCATTTTTCTCCCTGATTGATAAAAATTATACCTACGAAGCAATAAACAAGGCATTCTGCCAGGCCCATAATTTACTTAAGGAAGAAATTATTGGGAAGTCACTTTCCGAGATATGGGGAGAGAGAAGTTTCAGGGATGTGATAAAGCCAAACTTGAAAAAAAGTTTTGCAAATCATGAAGTCAAATACCAGGCATGGTTTGAAACACCCAATCTGGGGAAACGGTGTTATGAAGTAACCTTCTACCCATATAAAGACGAACATGGAGGAGTAACCCATACGGTGGTCGATACCATTGATATAACAGAAAGAAAGGAAGCAGAGATTTCCCTGATAGAAAGTGAAGAGAAGTACCGTAACCTGGTTGAAATGGCACAGGACGGGATACTCATTATCGTAAACGGAAAAATCATATATGCCAACCCTGTCTTATCTCAAATGTCTGGTTACGAAAAAAATGATTTCCTGGGGCAACCATTTCAGAAATTCATCCATCCTTCTGAAGTTACAAAGATTACCAATAACTATATAAACAGAATGGCCGGTAAAAAGGTTCCGAATATTTACGATTCCAAGATTGTGATGAAGGACGGAACTGTTGCTGACATAGAAATTAATGCTAGTATTATTAATTATTCAGGTGAAAAAGGTTTGTTAATCATTCTCAGGGATATTACCGACCGGAAAAAAACAGAAGAACGAAATAAACAATATACTGAGGATTTAGCCATACTTAATGAATTAAATCATGCAGTAAATGAGGGGAAAAGCCTGTCTCAACTTATGGACATCCTTTCCGAAAAAACCAAAGAAATGTTTAAAGGTTATGGGGGTCAGGTTTATTTGTTAAGTGAAGATAAACAGTATCTGGAGCCTATTAAGTTTTCACTGACCCTGCAAATTGTCAAATCTATCGAGAAACTTACAGGGAACAAGTTGTCGATTCTTAAGATAAGACTTAAAAAAGATAGTATATACCGCCATATTCTACAATCCGGTAAGCCCAAAATCGCAAATACTCCCAAAGAATTTAAACAACATATCGAAGAATTCGCTCCTAATAAATTTCTTAAGAAATTTATAACCCCGGTTTATCATATTTTAGATATTAAACATCTCTTAAGTGTGCCTCTAATAACAGAAGATGGACCTATTGGCATTTTTGATATTTCCAAAAGAGAACCATTTACCGAAAGAGATGTTCAACGGTTAAACTCAATATCTGCGCAGATAACTTCGGTAATCAAACGCAAAATAGATGAGGAAAGAGTTAAAGAAAACGAAAGGAAATATCGTTTGTTATTTGAATCTGCCAATGATGCCATTTTCCTTATGAAAGAAAATCGATTTATTGAATCCAACCAGAAAACCCTTGAAATGTTCGGATGTAAACGGGAAGATATTATTGGTAAAACCCCCGTTTTGTTTTCGCCTGAGAGACAACCTGATGGTGAATTATCAGAGATAAAAGCCAACACTAAAATAAATGCCGCTTTTCAGGGGAAGCCGGAACGTTTTGAATGGCTGCATACAAAACTTGATGGAACTCCCTTTAATGCAGAAGTAAGCTTAAACGCTATCAATTTAAAAGGAGAAAATTATCTACAGGCTATTGTAAGAGATATTACCGGACAGAAAAAGGCAGAAAGGCAAATCGAACAAAGAACCGAGGACATAACCCTGATAAACTCATTAAATACCTTTGCAAACAAAGGAGAAACCTTCGACAGGATATTCCGGCATTTTTCAGACAAAATCATGAGGATTTATTCGTCTCATTTGTTTGCGATTTCCATCTTAACCCAGGATAAAAAAGAATTAGTGGTTGAAAACATATCCATGAATCATAAATTAATGAAAATTCTGGAAAAAATGGTTGATGCCAGAGTCATGAAACATCATGTTAAACTACCGGAAACTGGTTTAATCATGAACGGAATTCATTCAGGAAAACCAATGATCCTGGAATCTAAATCCGCTATCAATCAATTTATCAGAGAACTTTCCAACAAAGAATCATCAAAAAAAATTGCATCCCAGATATCAAAACTCCTGGGGCTGAATTATATTGTTGCTTTCCCGTTAGTTTCAGAGAGGAAGGTTATTGGATTAGTCATAGTAGTACGTAAAAACAAATTCACCGAGAAAGATATTCAGCGTTTATCCAACTTATTCGAACAAATAACAAGTATTATCATCCGAAAACGCGTTGAAGAAGAAATGGAAAAACTTAGCACAGCCGTTGAGCAATTAGCCGAAACCGTTGTGATTACAGATACAAAAGGCAACATCCAGTATGCTAATCCAGCTTTTGAAAAGATTTCAGGCTATCTTCGTGAAGATGTGCAGGGTGAAAATCCCAGAATACTGCAAAGCGGTAAACACGATAAAAATTTTTATAAAAACATGTGGGATACTATATCGGGAGGCAACGTCTGGAGCGGAACATTAATCAATAAAAGGAAGGATGGAAGGATTTTTGTAGAAAAGGCGAACATATCACCAATAAAGGATGAAACCGGAAAAATCACTAATTACGTGGGCGTTAAACGGGATATAACCCGTGAATCGGAATTGGAAGCCCAGCTTATTCAATCACAACGGCTGGAAACGGTAGGCACACTGGCACGGGGGATAGCCCATGACTTCAATAATATTCTCGGGACTATGCAGGGATACAATGATATGGCTATAGAAGAAGCTCCTGAAAACAGCAAATTATTTACATACCTGAAAAGTATTAAAATGGCTTCCAGTCGCGCACAGGATCTTGTAAATCAGATCCTCACTTTTAGCCAGGTCGTTAAACCGGAAAGAAAGCCAACATCCATCCAAAACCTGTTAAAAGATTCGTTGGAATTTTTGAAACCATCCATCTCTCCGGGAGTTAAAATAGTTAAAAAGATTGAAGAAAAATGTAAGCTGGTTAGTGCTGATCCCTCCCAGATTCAACAGGTTATTTTAAATTTGTTAGCTAATGCAAACCAGGCCTTGCATAATACAGGTGGTGAATTAACCATTGAGCTCCAAATGGTCAAGTTTGCAAAAGATGGCACAAAAGTACATTCAGAACTTACGGAAAAAAATTATGTGAAACTTACCACCAGGGATACAGGTGTAGGGATGGATAAAAAAACAGTGGAAAGAATATTTGAGCCTTTCTTCACAACTAAATCTGTTGGTGAAGGAAGCGGATTAGGACTTTCGGTGGTGTACGGAATTATTAAGAACCATAACGGGGTGATTACCGTTGAAAGTGAGATAGGGAAAGGAACTGCTTTTGAGGTTTATTTACCTGTGACGGAATAAAGAAAATATCAAATGATAATATTAAATGGTAACTAATAGAGCGTTTCTTAATTAATATGGTAATAAATAAACATTAAACAGAAATTTATTTAATTGATATGTTATTTCAAGAACGAACTACTAATTAGTGTCTGTCCATAAAGTCAAACAAATTTTAAATTAAAGCACCAAATAACAAAAAACAAATAACAACCGAACGAAGTGAGCTCATGAACACCTTTGAAAATTAATTATTTTGTGAATAAATAAATTCCAAATATCAATTATCAAATGACCGAAACAGCTTTGAATATTGTGATTTGGGTTATTGAGATTTACCTGCCCTGTGAAATACGAAGTAATTTTTGCAAAGCAAAAATTATTTCACAGGGTAAATATTTTGGTGCTTGTCATTTGTGATTTTTACTATTTATTTAAACTTTCAGACTTTATAGACGGGCTCTAATTAGTGTGTTGAGAAAAACTGAGAAAGAATGTTCTAAGATGTAATATGTTAATTGTTATGCCACAGGCAAACTAATAAAAATTAAATGGATAAATTTATTGAGAACCGATATACCAAATACCAAAGTTAATCGCAATAATACGTTTTATAAAGAGTAGTTTATATCTTATAACTAATAACTTATAACTTATAACTTATAACGGCTATAGTTTAGAAAAACGTTGGAAAACAACATAGAAATTAAAGAAATTTTGTTGATACTCGACTTTAATATTATCAAATGTGTTGCTATTAAAGGAATAACGATTGCAACGCTAAGTTAAACTATAGCCCTTATAACTTTTAACCTAAATATTCTTAAATCATGGCTCATATCCTTATAATTGATGATGATAAAGACTTCAGGCAAATGTTACAAGAAATGCTTGAAAGGGAAGGTTATGCTGTCTCAAGTGCTGTCGATGGTGCGGAAGGGATAAAACTCTTTAAAAATAAAGCAGCCGATTTAGTTATAACCGATATAATCATGCCCGAAAAAGAAGGACTTGAAACAATCCTTACTTTACGACAAGATTATCCGGATGTTAAGATATTTGCCATATCTGGTGGAGGTCGCACACATCCCGGTAACTACTTAATTACCGCCAAACATTTTGGCGCTATGAAAACTTTTATGAAGCCATTTAATAAAAATGAATTATTAGGAGCCATCCGGGAAGTTATTTGACAATTAGTTCCCTGACATACCTTCCAATGCTTAGGCAAGCAGTTAACCCGGGTGATTCAATACCAATTAAATTGATCAAACCGGGGAACCCTTTATCCGATTCTTCGTTAATGATGAAATCACGTACCGGATCATCAGGCTTCTGTAACTTGGGACGTATACCTGCCTGGTCAGGATTCAGGTCTTCCGGCTCCAGAAATGGCAAAAACCGCTTTGCAAAATAGTAGAAGTGTTCTTTATGACCAGGATCTACAGAGTAATCATAGCTTCCCTTGCCAATGTAAAGAGCATTTGGACCCAGTCTTAACCTGCCATCCAATTCAACAGTGGCATGGATCCCCAAACCGACCGTATTCTTTTCGGGTACAGTATAAACCAATCGTTTTAGAAACCTGCTTTTTCCTCGGCCAACACCAAAATATTCCCCTTTCCAGAAAAAAACTTCATATTTCGTTTCGTTTATACCTATCGACCGGGCAATATTCGAAGCATCCAGTCCGGCAGAGTTTACCAATTTTTGTGTAGTAAACGAAAATTTCTCTCCGTCAGAATCCAATAGCTGAATTTCAAAACCTTCCTTTAATACCTTGATGCGGATTACTTTAGCCCCATATACAAACTGAACGCCCTGATTTAATGCATCGGTTTCCAGTTGCTTCATCAAACCATACGTATCGATAATCCCTGTTGAAGGAAAATAAATCGCTTTTTCAGCCCGTAAATGAGGTTCTAATCTTTCTATTTCCGGTTTATCTATAATGTATGCGTCAAGCACACCGTTTTTCCTTGACTGTTCTAAAATACCTGGCAATTGTGCACATTCAGACAAGTCAACTGCAAGTATCAACTTACCGCATTTCTTGTACGCTACATTCTTTTCTTCACAAAAACGATAAATGAGTTCCCTGCCTTCCACACATAACCTGGCTTTAAATGATCCTTCCGGATAATAAACTCCGGAATGAATCACTTCACTGTTCCGGCTGCTGATTTCCTGGCCAAACTTCTTATTTTTTTCAATGACAAATACCGAATTTTGTTCTTTTGATAATTCAGCCGCAATAGCCAAACCAACCACTCCTGCACCGATTATGGTAATATTTGTCTCCATCTTTTGAAACAGTATTAAACCGTGCCACGGGTTTCCGCTTGCATCCCTCGTCATTAAAGATAATACTAATGTTAGATATATAATTGGTAAAATGTTAAGCCGTGTCACGGTTTCAACCCGTGGCACGGCTATATTAAAAAATATTACTATTTTAAAAGACCAAAACTAAAAATAGCTTTTGAACCATGTACTTCGAAAAAGACTATGTCTACCACATATACAATAGAGGCAATAACCGGCAGAAAATATTCTTTAATGATAAAAATTATATATTCTTTTTGGCAAAAATTCAGAAATATATTATTCCAAATTGCGAATTGCTTACCTATTGCTTAATGCCCAACCATTTCCATTTTCTTATTCAAGCCAATGATTCAACGGTTAAGACAGTTGAAAAAGCTGGAATAGAACGAAATATGTTCAGCGAATCTATCAGGATATTGTTAAGCTCATATACCCAGGCTATCAATAAACAAGAAAACAGAACCGGATCACTTTTTACTCAGAATACAAAAGCTAAAAGTCTAAATTATTTTACTTCAAAAATTGATTATGGATTGATTTGCTTTAACTATATTCACCAAAATCCATTACAAGTAGGACTAGTCGATAAATTGGAAGATTGGCCTTACTCTTCATTCAAAGAATATACGGGATTTACAGTAGAAAAACTATGTAATCAGGATGTTGCTCAAGAACTTCTGGACTTGGATCTTGCTGAATTATATGTACAATCTTATTCGATGATTGATGAGAAGAATCTAAAACATATATGGTAATATTAGCCGTGCCACGGTTTTAAACCGTGGCACGGCTATTTAAAGAACATAGCTTCGCAAATTAATTAAAAAAAACGGGTATTATCATAGTAATCGGTTAATTTTGAAATGAATTAACATTAGGCTAAGGCTAAGGCTAAGGCTAAGGCTGAGGAGAGGTATAAGGATTTAGGAAAAAGAATTATATAAACTATGGCATACAATGATATTACAGAGATGCCTGCCCTGTGAAATAATTTTTATAAATAAAACTCAATACCAGCTAAGAAAATTCATTTTGTAAAGAAATAATAATAACCTTAATAATAACACATTAGATAATTATAATAGAAAAAATATGTTTAAGATTTTAAAAATCAACATAAAAGGGTAGTAATTAGATATAAATTATCCAAAGGACTCCTATGGAGAGGTTAAAAAACCTTAGCCTTAGCCTCAGCCTCAGCCTTATATACGAAAATATCTATGAATATAACATAACCTATTGTATATCAACAGACAAATTTGAAATTCCGATACATTTAAATATCATGACTGAAATTGAAAAACTCGATAAAATCGCCATCAACGTAAAATCCCGTAAACTTCTGTTGAAACTCCTAAGCGAAAATCCTAAACTCGATGAGATTATCAGGAATTCAAACAATGAAACAGAAGCTTTGGTGGGTGTGAGAAACTGGATATTGGATGAACTAAAATCCAGACCTGACACATTTAAGTTTTATAAATCGAAACATTCCAGTCGTGACAGTTTCGAGAAACTTGAATGGAGGGAATATGCCTACATCAGGATTTTGGACTATATCGACAATGCAGGGAGTGAATATGCTGATCTGAATCTGCGCGGAGAAATTGCAGTGAGTAATCCGATCAAGCTGATCTGGTTAGCCGCAACCCACGGAACCGGAGGTGCCAAACCCGACTTTTTTGAGGACATGATCCGACTTTTCCGGCAATTGACCGGAAAAACCAAACTGGAAATCCCGGATACGAAAAAAGTTGAAGAATGGATGGAACGTTACCCATCCGGTTTAGATCCCCGTATTGTCGAACTCCGGAATGAAAATAAAGAACGAATTCTTTCATTAATCATAAAAAAAATTGATACAGGTGAAAAAAAGGATCCCAGGTATAAATTTAGTCCTGGGATGACGGCACAGGAGAAACTCCAGTTGGCTTACGAATGGTGGAATGAAAGTTTGTTTCACCTTCGCTTTGCCATTCGAACACCGGAGCTTCTGAATGAAATGCTTGGTAATTCACTGGATCCGGACACCATGAAAATCCTGAAAGACGCTGAAGCAGCAGGGATTCCTTTCTTTGTAAACCCGTACTATCTATCACTACTACACGTCAGGGTGCCTTACTTTGCTACAGGAGCGGATCTTGCCATCCGGGATTATGTAATTTACAGCAGTAAGTTGGTGGAAGAATTTGGACATATTGTGGCCTGGGAAAAAGAGGATCTGGTGGAGCCAGGTAAGCCCAATGCTGCAGGATGGCTTCTGCCATCCCATCATAACGTACACCGCCGGTACCCTGAAGTGGCCATACTTATCCCTGATACCGTGGGACGGGCTTGTGGCGGGCTTTGTTCATCATGCCAGAGAATGTACGACTTCCAGAGAGGTAATCTGAATTTTAATTTGAAAAAATTGAAACCAGGGGAAAAATGGCCTGATAAATTAACCCGCCTTCTGGGTTATTTCGAAAAAGATTCACAACTACGCGATATCCTGGTTACAGGTGGTGATGCACTGATGAGCTCAGATAAATCCTTACAAAAAATATTTGACGGTATTTATGAAATGGCTGTAAGAAAAAAGAAAATGAATGAAAAAAGACCAGATAATGAAAAACATGCCGAAATTCTCAGGGTAAGGCTTGGTACACGCTTGCCGGTATATTTACCACAACGCATCACTCCGGAGCTTTCAAAAATTCTGGCTGAATTTAAAAGCAAAGCTTCAGAAATTGGAGTTAAACAATTTATTATTCAGACACACTTTGAATCACCCATGGAAATAACTCCGGAAGCACGTCAGGGGATACAGAGACTTATTTCGGCAGGCTGGACTGTAACCAATCAGCATGTTCTGACAACAGCAAGTTCAAGAAGGGGCCATACCGCAAAACTACGACAGGCCATGAATGAAGTCGGTGTGCTTCCTTACTATACCTTTACTGTTAAAGGATATATGGAAAACAGCCACAATTTTGCTACAAACGCCAGAGCTGTGCAGGAACAAATGGAAGAAAAGCGTATTGGTCAGATCTCGCCTGAATATTACGATAACATCAGAAATTTCCCACTGGAGGCTGAAATGATGGCAGAGAATATTGAGGCCCTGAGAAGATTTGCAAAACTTCCGTTCCTTGCAACCGACAGGAATGTGTTAAATCTTCCGGGAGTTGGTAAGAGTTTGACATACAGGGTTATTGGAATTACAAGATATGGAAGAAGAATTCTTGAATTCGACCACGATAACACCAGGGAACATAGCCCGATTATCCACAAAATGGGCAAAGTAATTATCATTGAATCCAAATCAATAAGTGAATACTTACGACAACTGGATGAAATGGGAGAGGATATTACGGAATATGAAGAGATCTATGGTTATTCAATCGGGCAAACCGAACCGAGAATACCAATTTACGAATACCCTGAATACGATTACAATGTTACTTCTGAATTAACAAACCTTAAAGTAAACTGACTGGAAAATATAGAACATAGCTACATTATTTAAATGTATCGGAATTTACTCACTTCGTTCATGAGATCGCCCCGATAGCCATCGGGGCTAAGTTCAAAATTGTTTATTGATTTACAATAAGTTATGTGTATGTAATAAAACTTATCTTATAAAAGGCTAATCCCGAAAGCTTTC
>DAOVQI010000305.1 GCA_030628785.1 Bacteroidota bacterium | reverse complement strand
CACAAAATAATTAATTTTCAAAGGTGTTCATGAGACCACTTCGTTCAGTTGTTTTTTGTTATTTGTGGTTTGGAATTTCATACTTAAGTAAGCATTTTTAGTTTATGGACAAACTTTAATTAATAATGGAAGGTTATGTAAAGTTTAATTGTGAATGGGGAAAATCCGGCGCTATTATTTCTGATTCGGTTTATGATAAAATAAACAACTGGCGGGATATATTATATGGACTGAAATTAATCGGGGCAAATGAAAATGAGATTGGATTTGGAAATATAAGTATACGGGCTAAAAACAAGTCTGATTTTATTATTACCGGAGCAGGTACGGGAAAGATCAGAAAATTGACACAAAAACATTATTCAAAGGTTACCGGTTACAGTCTTACTAAAAATAGTTTAGTGTGTAAAGGGCCGGTTAAAGCTTCTTCAGAGTCTCTTAGTCATGCCATAATTTATGAACTTGATCCGGAAATAAATGCTGTAATTCATGTCCACAATCTCGAATATTGGAAAAAATTAATATATCAGGTACCAACAACGCATGAGGATATACCTTACGGGACACCTGAAATGGCGAAGGAGATCATCCGCCTGTTTCGCGAAACCGATGTTAGTGAGAAAAAAATTCTTATCATGGGCGGACATCAGGAAGGGATCATAACATTTGGAAAGGATCTGGATGAAGCCGGCGGCTATTTATTAGCATATATTAATACTATAATTTAAAATTTTATGATTAAAGTAGGAATAATAGGCGGATCCGGTTTTGAAGATCCAAAAATTTTGAAAAACGCCGAGTCTATTGAATTAGAAACTCCTTTTGGAAGTCCCAGCTCTCCAATCTTATCAGGAACTATCAATAACATCAGCGTGGCTGTCCTTTCACGGCACGGACGTAAACATACCATTCCCCCAACCCAGGTTAATTACCGGGCCAATATTTTTGCTTTTAAAGAACTGGGTTGTACCCATATTATAACAACTACTGCCTGTGGTAGCCTAAGAGAGGAGATCGGCAGGGGTGATCTGGTGATCCTGGATCAGTTTATTGATTTTACCCGTCACAGGATTTCAACTTTTCATGAAGCCTTTAAGCCGGGCGATCTGAAACATATTCCGATGTCTGATCCGTTTTCGGATGACTTAAGAAAATGGCTAATTGAATCTGCAGAAGAACTTGGGTTAAAGTTTCATCGGGGGGGTACGGTTATAACCATTGAAGGCCCAAGGTTTTCAACCAGGGCAGAATCGAAAATGTTCCGGTTATGGGGAGCCGATGTAATTAATATGTCTATCGCTCCGGAAGTTATTTTAGCCAATGAAGCAGAAATTCCCTATGCCAGTGTTGCCTTGAGTACCGATTATGATAGTTGGAATGAAAAGGAGGAACCGGTTTCCTGGGAAGAAGTATTAAAGGTTTTTAATCATAACGTGGAGAATGTAATTCATCTCATTCTTAAGACCATACCAAAGATCAAAGAAAAGACTACCAAATAGGAAATTGTGAGATACTAATTTTCAGATTAAATTATTGCAACTTTACCGACAAATATATAGCTTTGCAATCCCAATTTGGTTTCAGGGCCCATAGCTCAGGTGGTTAGAGCACCTGACTCATAATCAGGGGGTCGCAGGTTCGAGCCCTGCTGGGCCCACCTTCGCCCGCCGAAGCTTCAAGAAATTGAAGCGAAGGCGGGTTTTTCAATAAATTTATTTACATAAAACAAACGATTATTATCATGGCGGGCTACGGTGGGCAATGCCCACAAAAATCTATATATCCTGCAAATCCTGGAATCGTTGTAAAATTCAATTAAAACTCTTAATTTTAAAAAATCACTATTTTTGTAGTCTCAACGGGACGTTAGCTCAGTTGGTTTAGAGCGCATGCTTGACAGGCATGAGGTCGGCAGTTCGACTCTGCCACGCCCCACAAAGCAAAAAACACCCGTCCGCCCGCTTCATGCGGACGGGTAAGATAAAATCTCTCTTTGTCTCTCTTGCAGTTCCTTAATTAAATTTTCTACATTATCTGTGTTTATCAGTTAAATCCGCGTCATCAGCGTTCTATTAAAAGAAGTTATTGAAAAACCCAATCCCAAATTCCCAATATTAAGTTCGTGTCACATTTAAGCCTTCGCTTCCACCTTCGCTAAAGCTCCGGCGGATAAAAAAGCTATGGCTTACAAAGTGCGGAAAGAATGCAATATGAAGGTGTATGTGATTTGTTTTAAGTAGTAAGTATAGTCTACAACATCCCCTCTTTCTCCAACCAAACCCTCACCCTTTCATGCTCTGCCTGGTATTTTGCTTCCATATTTAGCAATATCTTTTGAAACCGTTCCTCTTCCCGAATGCTATTAAACAAGGGATCGTGTTTAGCCATACTTATCCACCATAGGGGGTAAAAATTCTTTTTATCAAATTCATCTAAATATTGGTACGCCTTTACCTTGTCACCTAAAAAAGCATAGACACCTGCCAGATCATAATGAGCAGCCATCCAACTTGCTATATCCCTGCCAAGTTTAATACTTTCTGTACCATACTTGATTTGTTCGTTGAAATAGTACTCTGCTTCCTTATATTTGCCAACTTTCCAAAAAGCATATCCAATACGATGTGAAGCCTCAAGAGGTAAGCTGCCTGATTTTTTATAACGCTCAATTAATTTTGTATAATAAATATATGCTTCTTTATGTTGCCCTGCGTAAGTATAATAAGGGTCAAAAGGAATATCAGCTGAGTCAGTTTTTAAAGCTTTTTCAAGGAATACAACAGCTTTTTCATAATTTTCGAGAGAAAATTCTAACCATGATGTATTTATGAAATAATTTGCTGAATCTCCATCCAATGTAAATGCTTCCTGATAATAATATTTTGCCTTATCAATGAATCCTATGTTTATATATGTAAAACCTAAAGAATATAATAATTTCGGCAGGTCTTCACCACGATTACGGATCACTGCTTCATGCAGGTTTTCGATACTTTTAATATAATCTTGTAATACCAACCGATAAATTATTCCTTTATAATAATATGCCATCCAATCGTTTGGACTTAATTTTAAAGCTTTATCATATTCTTTTACAGCCTGTTCTGGTATACCGATTGAACGATAATACCGTCCCTTGATAGTATATGCTTCTGATAACTGATCGTCATAGGAAAGAGCAATATTTGTCAGGATTAAGACAGAATCCAGGAATTCTTCTGAGAAAAATGTTTTCCAATAATACTTGTCCCTGTACACCCAGGCCAATCCGGTATATGCCTGGGCAAATGTTGAATCATATTCCAATGCTTTACGATAAAGATCTTCAGCTCTTTCCAGTGCTTCCCTGTTATCATTATCTAACTGATACTTTAAATATTCCTCTCTTCCTCTCTGGTAAAAATCGTATGCTGTCAGATTTGCAGTAGGTATTTTCTCAATAAGTTGTTTTTCTTCTGGAGTGATTGCAGCCTGCAATTCTCTGGCAATAGTCTGTGCTACTTCGCTCTGTACAGAAAAAATATCATTCCAGTTCCTGTCATATTCATTGGCCCACACATGTCCTTCCTTTCCAGTTTTAATTAACTGGACAATTAACCTTGCATTATCACCATACTTTTGAAAGCTGCCTTCCAGGAGATATGCCACATCAAGTTCCTGACATATAATACTTGCTGTTTTATGTGTTTCACGGTATTGTTCAACAGAGGTTCTTGCCATAACCCGTAAATCTTCAATTTTTGATAAATGAAGTAGAATTGCATCCATCACACCATCAGCAAGATATTGTTTCTCAGGATCATCGCTTAAAGATTTAAATGGGCGTACAGCTATGGATTTTTCTAATTCTTTAGTTTGCTTTCCACCGCCAATGATATTAAATACTACTAATGCCACAATGACAATAACACAAGCCAGTAAAAGCCCGGAAAGAATTGTTATTAACCTTTTCTTTGGTTTACGAGCAGGAATATGTTCTTTTAGATCACCCGGTATTTTTCTCTCATATTTTTCTTCAATGAATATATCATGTTTTTCTTCCTTTTCCTCTGCTGTACCATCAAGTTCATAAGCTTTCGGAATAACTAAACCTTTATTGGAAATGGCAAATACTTCAACTGGCCTTTCAACATTCTTCAGATCAAAAGTCTTTAATGACTGTGTCTGAATATCGGGTTGGTTCTTAATTTCATCATATACCTTATCTGAAATAAAAATACTACCGGGTACAGCTAACGACTCAATTCTGGAAGCAACATTCACCCCATCACCAATAATTTCCTCATCACTAT
>DAOVQI010000383.1 GCA_030628785.1 Bacteroidota bacterium | reverse complement strand
TTTTCGTCACGGTGAAGCCATTCGATGGATACTTAAAAACGAAGCAAATAAAACCATAGGAAGAATTGCCGCGTTTATTTACCAAAAAACAGCTAAAAATAATGATCAACCCACCGGGGGAACGGGCTTTTTTGAGTGCATTAATAACAAAGACGCTGCTTTCACTCTTTTTAATAAATGCAAAGAATGGTTACAGGAAAGGGGCATGGAAGCAATGGATGGCCCGATAAATTTCGGTGATCGCGATAGGTGGTGGGGTTTACTGGTTGATGGTTTTTACGAACCGAATTATTGCATGCCATATAACTTTCTTTACTATAAGGATCTGTTTGAGGCTTATGGTTTCAAAAATTATTTTAACCAATATACGTATCACACCCCAATAACTGGTGAAGGATTTGATGATGCTTTACGTAACGCAGCTGAACGTGTCTTCAAAAATCCCAGGTATACCTTTCGTCACAGCAAGAGAAAAAAAATGGATGTCATCGCAGATGAGTTTCGCATCATATATAATAAAGCCTGGGCTAAATTTCCCGGCACAATCGAAATGACTAATATGCGCGCTAAAGCCATACTGAACAGCATAAAACCCATATTCGAAGAACATCTGTTTTGGTTTGGATATTACGACAAAGAACCCATTGCATTTTTTCTCATGCTTCCTGAAATAAACCAAATCATAAAACGCCTGAACGGAAAACTTGATCTGATCGGTAAAATTAAATTCTTCTATTACAGAAAAATTAAAAAATCCTGTTCAAAGGTTTTGGCCTTAATTTACGGAGTAATACCGGAACATCAGGGAAAAGGAGTTGAAGGTGCCCTGGTGATCGCTTTCACCAAATTAGCGTTCAGTTCCAAATTCCCTTACAAGGAGATGGAAATGAACTGGATTGGTGATTTTAATCCAACCATGATGCGTGTTGCTGAAAGGGTGGGAGCCAAAATCCGGAAAACCCATACAACCTACCGTTACCTCTTCGACCGCACAAAAGAATTTAAAAGAGCCCGAAAAGTAAACTAATATTAATTTCTTGGCACACTATTTGCACTTTATAAACCAACAGGCAATCTTAACATATACTTGAATGAAATTTCAGGGCAGCCAGGTGAATCACCTGGCTTTTTTTTATGAAGGAATAAACAAAATCCGGCTTTCGGGTAGAAATTCAAAACGATTTAAAACCGATAATCTTACGTACATCTCTTATTGTTTTTGCTGCACTTTCCCTGGCTTTTTCAGCCCCCTCTATTACTACTTTCCTTAAATAATTTTCATTGGATGAAATGTCAAGTATTTTTTCTCTAATAGGCTTGGTAAACAAAATAATATCATCAGCCAACTGTTGTTTCATTTTTCCATAACGGATCTCGCAATTGTTATATTTGTTGCGGAAAAATTCTACCGTACCGGATTCCGAAACAACATTCATAAGGGTAAAAAGATTTTTTACCGGTTCACTCATTTCCTGGTTATTCCGGGTTGGTCCACTATCGGTAACTGCGCGCATTACTTTTTGGCGGATTGATTCCGGATCTTCAGAAAGAAATATTCCGTTTCCTTCTGATTTCCCCATCTTTCCCTTACCATCCAAACCAGGGATCTTAATCAGGGACTCACCAAAATTATATGGAACAGGTTCCGGAAAGTAATCTACCTTATACATATGATTAAAGCGTTTTGCGAATCTTCTTGTCATTTCAAGATTTTGCTCCTGATCCTTGCCCACCGGAACTTTAACCGCCTTATGAATAATAATATCAGCGGCCATCAGAACAGGATACGTTAAAAGCCCGACATTCACATTGTTTGGTTGTAACCTGACCTTTTCCTTAAAGGTGGTGGTTCTTTCCAGTTCACCCACATAGGCATTCATATTAAGAAGCAAGTATAATTCAGCTACTTCCGGCAGATCGCTTTGCAAATAAATGGTTGCGACTTCCGGATCAATACCACATGCAATATACTCAGATAAAACCTGCTTTGTTTTTCCGTGTAAATCGTCAGGTGTTGGATGGGTAGTTAAGGAATGAAAATCAGCAATAAAAAAATAACAATGATTTTTATGCTGCATTTTCACAAAATTCTTTACCGCACCAAAATAATTTCCAAGATGTAAATTCCCTGTCGACCTGATGCCACTGACAATAATATCCATACTTTTCCTTAATTTTTACAAAACTATAAAATGTTAGCCAAATATCGTATTTTTCATCATTCAATTATTATACCTTTGTAATAGATAACTGATAGAGAAAAGCCAGTATGGAATCGACACGTCAAAGGAAAGTTTCAAGGCTAATCCAGAAAGAACTTGGGGATGTTTTTCAACGGGAAGGACAAACATTTGCCCAGGGAAGTATGATTACCGTCACTGTGGTTAGAGTAACTCCCGATCTCTCTCATGCTAAAGTATTCCTGAGCATTTTCCCCCCAAAAAATAAACAGGAGGTCATTAAGACCATATCTGAAGATGTAAAAAAAATCAGGTATGAACTTGGAAAAAGAGTCCGTTATCAACTAAGAGCCATTCCTGAAATCTATTTTTATATCGATGACACCCTTGATTATGTAGAAAACATTGAGAATCTGCTCAAACCCTGATTTTCTGATATGCAATACGATCCCATAAAGCGAATCCTCGGAAACGCTTTCAACCAATCCTATTTCTTCAGAATACTTTTTTATAAATTGCTGGATATCCTGTTGCTCAGGGCATGGTACATCAAAAGGGAAATCAGGAAATTCAGGAAAATAAAGGGAGATAAAGCTGAAATTCTGGATGCCGGAGCAGGTTTTGGACAATATACCTATTATCTCTCTTCCCTTTCGCCAAACTGGAAAGTTAAAGCTGTTGATATTAACAAAGAACAAATCGAGGATTGTATCCGCTTTTTTAACAAAAGAAAATCAAAAAATACGGTAAGCTTTGAAGAGGCAGATCTTACAAAATACAAAAAGAAAGAAACCTATGACCTGATCCTGTCGGTTGATGTATTGGAGCATATCCTTGACGACAGAACCGTATTTAAAAATTTTTACCAATCACTTAAATCAAACGGATTACTCCTGATATCCACCCCTTCCGATCAGGGTGGTTCAGATGTTCACCACGAAGGAGAAGAATCATTTATTGAGGAACATGTCAGGAATGGATATAACATAC
>DAOVQI010000267.1 GCA_030628785.1 Bacteroidota bacterium | reverse complement strand
GTTTTCTTCCGATGCATCTGTTTTTATGGTCAGTTGACGGAGCAAGGTCTCCAGATCCTTTATTTTAGCTTCTAAGGTCTTTATTGTTTGATCTTTCAGCTTCTGCTCACCAATTATTTTATTATCAGATAATTGTTTTTCAAAATCGTATTGCTGTTTCAGTATTTTTTCTGTTTCTTGTTGGGCTTTTTTCACCTCTTTTTCTAAAATAACAGGAAATTCTTCATCTTTTTTACGTAGTTCCAATAGTTCGGTCTCGGCTTCTTTCAATTTGGCTTCTCGTTCAGCCATCTCTTTTTCAAACCAGGCTTTTTTCTCTAACAGCTCCTTTTCTAATTTGTTTTTCTTTTCTTCATACTCGTCCTGATCTTTCGTCCGTCTGATTTTCAAATTGTATTGGTATTCTTCTTCATCACGTTTTCGTTGTTTGTCTGAAATAACTTTAGCTTCTGTTATTTCACTTTGTATTTTTTCTTCCTCCGCCTTCCACTGTAATTTTTTCTCTTCTATTTCTTTTTCAAAGACTTCTTGTTTTTCTTTCTGTGCAGCAATCAAGGCAGATAATGAATGAGCATTAGCCGAAATCTGGTAGAGCTCTTCAAGGTTTTCTCTTTCAATTTTTACCGATTCATGTAGCTTTTCAAATTCTTTAAAGACGCCTGCCATTTGTTCCTCAAGTTTATCTAAAGCGCCGCTAATATTAATTTTCAAACCGGCAATGTTTTTATTGATTGAATCAACCGAGAGTCTGGAAACCTCTTTTACTGTTTTTTCTTCCATTTCTCTTTTTTGGACTACTTTCGGTTCTTCGGTTTTGCTCTCCATTTTTTGCAATAATTCATGATATGCATCCAGAATTTCTTTTTTTGTTTGGCTGATTGATACTTTTTTTTCCATTGTTTAAATTTTATTGGTTATTGTAATTACTTTTTATTTTATTACAAATATCAGAATGTATTTTGTCAATCCCCGTCAAATTAAAGTTATTTCTAAAAAATTTTAGTTTTAGTTTTTTCATTTAAAAATGTTTTAAAGCCGACAGGACTTAAAACCTCCACATCACCAGGCAGGCCCAAGACAAAACGGCCGATTCCATCGTAGCTGCATACCCAGCCGTCGAACAGATATTTGTCCTTCTTTGCAGGTTCGATAAATGATTCAGTCAGGGGGTATTCCTCGGTAAGCAGGTTTCTGGCCCGAAGTGTTAACAGCATTCTTATCGGAATTTTCTCGGAACTGCTGATACGGAAGGCATCCAGGTGCCCGGCTATGTGTTTTTCTTCAAATTCCCATTCATTACCGGTTATCTTTACTTTTGTAATTCTCGCGGTTTTAAAGAGTTTGTTTTCCCCGCTTTCCGGTTCATAACACCATATGTCAATATAATTAATAGTGAAATCGAAAGGTTCTACTAACCGGTCTCTTACCTGTGCGCTGTGTGCTGACTGGTAATTGCATAAAATCACCTGTTGCTTATTCTTTATGGCATTTATTATCTGGTGTATATTCTCGGAGTGCTCCTTTTTAACAATGATTTTTGCTACCCTGTCGAAATCATAAAGGGAATACAACTTTTTGATCAAATTGTTTTTGATGACATTGTTGTCATCGATGGAATGAATGGCTTTGCTTAAGATGTAAGCCTCTTCTTCGGAAAAATGAAGCAGTTCACTGATCTCTTTAAAACTGGAGGAACTTTTATCTATTTGTATATAACCATTTCTTTTATTAAAAACAAATCCCGCTTCTTTAAAGGTTTCGATGTAGCGGTAAACCGTCCGTTCCGAAATATTAAATTTTTCAGCTATTTCCGGAATTTTATATCGCAAATTACCTGATAATAGGATTAAAATCTCGATCATTTTCCGAAGCTTTGCCTGGTCACTCATAATTACTAATCTTACTGATTAACTCTATTATTTTCCTTAGGACAGTGTGTCCAGCACAAAAAGTAAAAAAGGCAGGAAAGATAAGTTGGTTTTGTTGTGTTCTTACAAATGCTATAAAATTCCGGCCAAATATTATTTAATATAGAATTAATCCAAATTTCTACTTATCACAAAGCAGACTGTTTTTGTAACAACCAGCAAAAAACAACTCTTCTCCCATAGGGATCCCTTCGGGACAAATGAATGCCTTCGGCAGGAGGGTCGTTCTACAATCTTGCTCGTGCCTATCCGCTTAGCGGATATGAAAATTGTCAATCCCTTTATAGACTCTGCCCCGCCTTCGCATGCTACGGCGGGCAGGCAGGTCTTTTTTCAGCCGAATACAATTCGGCTCTACATTAATGGTACTGTGTACTGGTTGCTGTGTACTGGTTAAGGGGTGCGGGTTCCTGGTTTTCGGCTTTCTGCTTTGCACCTTGCTCCATGCGCTCTACGATTTGCTCGATGCACTGTTTTCCAACAATTCAGCAATTTAACAATGTCACCAAATAGCCACTTCTATTTTCACTTCATCCAGCAATCCCAAATCTAAAATCTAAAATCTAAAATCTTAAATCCATAATCCTCAATGATCAGGATACAGGTAAAGTAAACGTAAACCTACTCCCTTTCCCCAATTCACTTTCAACCCATATTTCGCCACCGTTCTTTTCAATGTATTCCTTACTGAGGATTAAGCCCAGGCCGGTGCCCTTATCTTTCGATGTACCAATCGATTTGTTTTGCACATCAATACGGAACAACTTTCCCAGGTCTTCCTTATTTAATCCGATACCGGAATCAATGACCGAAACTTCCAGGAAACCATTCTTTTTCTTTGAGATCACTTCTACGTTCCCCCCGGTTTTATTGAATTTTATCGCATTTGAAAGTAAATTTCTGACCACGGTTCTAATCATATCGACATCTGCATAAACATAGGTTTTTTCCTTAATTTCAGAGGTAAGTTTTACATTTTTACTTTCTGCATTCATTTTTAACAAGGAAACATTACTGGCAACGGCTATTCCCATGTCCATTTTCTCAGGAACATAATTTATCCTGCCTGTTTGGGACATGGACCATTGAAGCAAATTATCAAGCAAATTGAATAATTGATTCGCAGATTTGTTTATTCTCCTTATCGAAAGATTTTTTTCCTCATCACTGAGATCTTTGTAACTTTCAATTAATACCTCTGTTACGGAAAGGAGGACTGAGAAAGGGTTTTTAAGGTCGTGGGCAATGATGGAAAAAAACCTGTCCTTGGCAGCATTTAACTCTTTTAGGTCGTCTCGTTGTTTGGTGATCTCTTCTGTAGATTGCTTTAACCGGTTGCGCATTTCTATCAATGCATTTCCAAGCTCATCCTGTTCACCAAATAAATCATAATCGGCGTTTAAATTCCCTTCCCCTATCTGCCTTGCGAAGTTGGTAGTACGGCTTATTTCATCCAGCAGGATGTTTGCCGAACGGGTCATCTCACCAATTTCATCACTTGATCGAATAACCAACCGGTTGGATTCCTGAATGTTTCCACGGGCAAGATTTTTCAGTAAAAGGGTTGTGTCTTTAAGAGGCAGGGTAATATTGTGAGAGATAAACCAAAGGATAATGGTCAATATGATCAACCCGATTAAGCCCACGGTTATCGAAATAAAGAAGGTTTTGTTTGCTTCTTCCATAATGAGATTCATGGGTACAACAATCCCGACTGACCAGGGAGAGTTAGTTCTGCCAATACTAAGCGGAGCAAAAGACACATAAGCTTTTTTGCCAAATTTTGTTCGCCTGGTGAGAAAAGAAAATTTTTCCCCGTTTCTTATTTTTGTTTCAAATTTGAATTTTGCATTTTCATCCGGATTTAGCCTTGCAATGGATTGATTTATCAGCTTTTTCTTAGGGTGAGCAACAAAATGACCATTATTGGCAACCAGGAATGTATAGGACCCTTTCAATGGATTGATTTCCTCAACAATATCCTGAAAATTCTCCAGCGGAACATCCATCCCTGTCATCCCGACAAATTTCCCATCCTTCAGGATCGGAATGATAATAGTGGCTTCCAAAACAGCGTTTTCAACATCAGGAATATCTTGAGGCAATGCCTGATCCAATTCATATGAGTAATAGTAAGGTCTTGTAATATATTCCTTGTGGGTTGATTTAACCCTGTAGTAAACACCTACCAAATTATCTCCATCAAGATCTAATGTATCAATCTTTTGAATTATTTTTTTCCCTTCTCTGTAAAAAGTGCTTCTTATCCTTCCATAAGGTTTCTTGTAAGCAGGATCAATTGCACTTATTTCCCACTGTTCAAAGACTGCAATATACTCAGTGTTCTCAACCAATATATTCCGTATCATGTCGGAATAAATTTCCCTTCGCTGTTCGGGTGGTATTTTTTCATACCCCTGGAAGGATTGGGCCAGCGCCCTGGCAATGCCAAAATGTTCATTAAGCCTGGCTTTAACAAAATTTGCCGCTTCATGTGCATATGAATCGGCAACCAGCATAGCATCATTGGTTGCCCTGTTTTTGAAACTGATACTTATGTATCCAATAGCCAGGGTGTATATTAGCAGGGTAGTAGCTAATATATATACAAACATTTTGGTTTTTAATTTCCACTTCATCTTTACCTGATGCCTTTGTTAACAGTACCCAAAATTATAAATAAAATTTTATATGTATCGGAATTTACTCACTTCGTTCATGAGATCGCCCCGATAGCCATCGGGGCTAAGTTCAAAATTGTTTGTTGATTTACAATAAGTTATGTGTATGTAATAAAACTTATCTTATAAAAGGCTAATCCCGAAACCCGATAGCTATCGGGTTTCGGGAGAGGCTAAGGCTAAGGTTTTTATGTCTTCATTTTGAACTTGTTCCTTTAACTTTGTGTTTATTTTTTGAATTTAAAACATAATACCGAAATTGTTTCTTTAACCCTTTTTCCGGTAATAGTGGCATTAACCTCACTCTACTACACTGCATGCATTTATACATATTAAATCCTAACATAGGTGTACGGCACTTTAATATCTTATTCATATTTTCATATACCACTTCTCTAATGTTGCCGGTATACCATTTAACATAGTTAGCCCAGTATAATCTAAATATAATACTCAGGCTTATTTTTCCCGTTATATATTCCATG
>DAOVQI010000313.1 GCA_030628785.1 Bacteroidota bacterium | reverse complement strand
TTTTACATGAAACAGAATGATGATGGAAAAACAGTCCGGGCTATGGATGTGTTATTTCCGAAGATAGGTGAAATTATCGGAGGATCGCAGAGGGAAGAAAATTATGATCGTTTATACAGCAGGATAAAGGAATTGAATATCGTGGAGGATGAACTATGGTGGTATCTGGAAACAAGGAAGTTTGGAACTGTATTTCACAGTGGTTTTGGGCTGGGATTTGAGAGAATGATCTTGTTTATGACGGGTTTGGGGAATATCCGTGATGTTATCCCATTTCCGAGGACTCCCAGAAATGCTGAGTTTTAATGAGCACATGACTTATGAAGACCCTAAGGTTTTTTTAAACCCTAAGGGCCTTACAATTCAAATTCTGTCTCCCGAAAGCTTTCGGGATTGGCAGAAAATAACAAATGACAAATCCCAAAAATCAAATAAAATCCAAATTCAAAATAATAATGACCGAAACTTGTTTATGCCAAAGGCATTCCTTATGGGGGAATTTTGGTAATTGATATTTGTAAATTATTTGTCATTTGGTGCTTGATTATTGGAATTTCCGGTTTACCTCGTTGGAATAATTATCCTACGGGTTTTACCCCGTTGGAAATTCCTACGGGGTTTATCCGGATTAGGGTCTCGTTTCTTGTCGGTATCGTATATGTTTCCCAGCACAAATTATTTAGATGTTTTTTATTAATTTTATTTAAAATTGTTGATGGATAATTTTTTTTTGTTATAAATAGGATGGATTAGCAAGGTTAATCGGGTAAGATAATGTTAAAGCAGAGATTACAGCAAAAGTTATTGCAGAAGCTTTCACCCCAGCAAATCCAAATGATCAAGTTGCTGGAGATTCCAGCCATTCATCTTGAACAGAGGATAAAAAAGGAGTTGGAAGAAAATCCGTTATTGGAAGTTGGAGAAGAAAATGAAGAGGAAAGCAATAATGAAAGCGAAGTTACGGAAGAAACAATTAATGAGGAAGGAGATAAATTCTCGTTGGATGATTATATGAATAAAGAGGACATACCATCCTATAAGTTATCCGCAAGGAACTATTCAAAGAGTGAAATACAGGCTGAAATTCCTTTCTCGATTGGTTCAACTTTCCATGATTTTCTTGAAAATCAAATGGGGTTGAGGATATTAACCGAAGAACAAAAAACGCTTGCCGCCTATGTTTTGGGAAATATTGATGAAGACGGATATTTACGGCGAAAGATTGAGAATATTGTTGATGATCTGGTTTTTTCCCAGAATATTGTAACCACTGAAGAAGAGCTTCAAAAGATTCTGCGGATTGTTCAGGATTTTGATCCTCCCGGAGTGGGCGCAGGAGATCTGCAGGAATGCTTATTGTTGCAGATTGAGAGGAAAGACCTGGAAATTCCTGTTATTAAACTGGCCAGGCAGATCCTGAAATATTATTTTTCTGAATTTACAAAGAAGCATTACGAGAAGATCCTTACCCGTATGAACATATCGGAGGAGGAACTAAAAGAAGCAATAAATGAAATACTTAAGCTAAATCCAAAACCCGGAAGTTCCTTCAGTGATCCCCTGAACAAAACATCTCAACATATCATCCCCGACTTTATACTTGAAAACAAGGATGGAGAGTTGGAATTGAGTCTGAATTCAAAAAATGTACCCGAATTGAGGATCAGCCGGACGTATAGCGACATGCTGGAATCGTTTCAAGCTAACAGGAATAATCAGACCAGGGAAGAGAAAGATACTGTAAGCTTTGTAAAACAGAAGCTTGATTCGGCAAAATGGTTTATTGATGCAATTAAACAGAGACACAACACCCTGTTGCTAACCATGAATGCAATCATCAACTTCCAAAGGAAATACTTTACCGATGGGGATGAAACCAAGCTAAAACCCATGATTTTAAAGGATATTGCAGAGAAGACAAATCTTGATATTTCAACCATTTCCAGGGTCGCAAATAGTAAATACATCCAAACCCATTTTGGCATATTTGCATTAAAATATTTCTTTTCCGAGGGCTTGCAAACGGATTCCGGTGAAGAGATTTCGACAAGGGAAATAAAGAAAATATTGGGAGAATGTGTTGAAAATGAAGCAAAACGAAAACCGCTCACCGATGAAAAACTTGCAAATATCCTTAGGGAAAAAGGATACCTGATTGCAAGAAGAACGGTAGCCAAATACCGTGAACAACTGGGAATTCCCGTTGCCCGGTTAAGAAAGGAACTTTAATTTGCAAAGGAATATCTTTGCGCGAATGACTTCCCGATGCAGAGGACTTTAGCCAATATTATATCGATCTTGTTCCATCCCCTGTTTATGCCAACATACGGGGTACTTATTCTTTTTAATTCGGGCACATTCCTTACCTATTTGCCTTTTGAATATAAACGATTGATATTCATAATTGTATTGGTTAACACAGCTATTTTGCCAATGTGCCTGGTTCCTTTATACCTTTACCAAAAGATCATTAGTACTATCCACATGAGTAGTAACCGTGAACGGATAATTCCACTGCTTGTGAGCACCCTTTTGTTTTATTTTGCCTATTATCTTGTTAGCCAGTTGAATATTCCCCATTTGATAAAATCGTATATTCTGGCAGGCGCCGTTGCTGCGTTTATAGCTTTGCTGATATCATTCAAATGGAAAATTTCTGTCCATATGATGGGAATTGGTGGTTTATTCGGTGCTGTTATAGTGATTTCATCCCGGTTGATGGTAGACCTGAAGTTTTACTGGGTAACAATTATTATTATTGCAGGTTTGACAGGGTTCGCACGTTTACGGTTAGATTCCCATAATCCCCTTCAGGTGTATGTTGGTTTTGGGATAGGGTTAATTTCTGTAGCAGGTGTATTGCTTATCAAATGACCGTTTCCAGGTTTTCAAGTTGTTTTTCCAGAAGAGTTGTATTATGTTTTATTGTCGGAGACTTTAGTTTTTTTAATTTTTCAAGTCCTTTTTTAATATCGAGTTGTCCTTGTTCCATACAAATAAAAAGTTTTCGGCTATTCATATAGTTTCCCAAATATTCCTGTTCGGTTTGTCCCGGTGTTGGTATAATAAGTGCAGGTTTCCCCAAAACAACCAGGTCCATAATGATGGAATAGCCCGAGCGGCAAATTACAAAGTCAGAATGAAGAATATGGAATTTAAGATCTTCCGGTGACAGGTGGGATACTTTGGTTATCCGACCCCATTCATTGGATATGGTTTTGATCCCCGGTTTCCCCCTTACCACCAGGGATTTTTTGTTTAATTGTTGCAATTGGCCAAGAATCTTCTCTTCAAGTATAGTACGCTGTGGTTCCGGCCCGGATAATATGACAACAATTTCGTAGGGAGGGTTATTGGATTTAGAATTAACCTTCAAAAGAAACCTGGACATTACACCGATAAATACAGCGTTTGATGGCAAGGGATATTTATGTGAAAGTTCGCCTGAAAGATTGCTTTCGGTTTCTTCATCAGGAATCCAGCAAAGACCGTATCTTCGGATGATTGCCTTATGGATCAGGTAAGCAGGGTATTCGAAAGTACTCAGGACTTTTGGAAACTTAATATTTATCTGATGGGTGATATAAATTGATTTTGTTTTCCTGTTCCACAAGCCAAAACGGTTATCTGAAATAACAAAATCAATATTGTGTCTTTGAATCACCTGTTTTAGTTTTTGATGCTCCCGAAGAATACTTATTAGAATTTCAGGAAGATTAAAAAAGATTTTGAGAGCCAGAGGTGTCTGTTTCGAATATCTGAGTGTAAAGGAAGGGAATTTTATCCAGGGTAGTTCAGGGAATTCCTTACGCAACAGAGCAAGTGGAAGATTATCGGCACCAATAATGATATTATATCCCTTTTCTTTTAGTTTGTGAATAAGATAGATATCCCTGCTTGCATGTCCCAGACCCCAATCCATAGGGCAAATCAGTATTGTTTTGGAAGTATTAATAGTATTTTGTTTTTATGAAACTACACATTTCCCGGATGAACCTTATTTATAAATGTATCGGAATTTATTCTCCGTCAGCCCTGTGAAATCCGCACATGCGGAACGACGTAGTCGTTATTTCATAGGGCCTCCCGATAGTTATCGGGATGGCGGATCATGAAATCGCCCCGATAGCCATCGGGGCTAAGTTCAATGTTTTGA
>DAOVQI010000250.1 GCA_030628785.1 Bacteroidota bacterium | reverse complement strand
AGGGAAATTTTTGAAATTCCGATACATTAAATTAATGTTTTAACAATTTACTTGCTGACATTTATGAGATTTCCATGAAAAAATACAGTACTCTGTTATTCGAAACAAAAGAAAATATCGCAACGGTTTGGCTAAATCGCCCTGGTATTCATAATGCCTTTAACGAAACTATGATATCTGAGCTTATAGAATGTTTTAAGGAGATTAACCAGATGGATAATCTCCGGGTAGTTGTACTCAGGGGAAAAGGAAAATCCTTTTGTGCCGGAGCAGACCTGAACTGGATGAAAGACGTTACAAAATACACATATGAGGAGAATTATAACGAAAGCTACCGGTTATCACAATGCTTTTATACCATATATACATGCAGAAAACCCACCATTGCCATAGTTCATGGAGCAGCTATCGGTGGTGCAAACGGATTGCTTGCAGCTTGCGATATAGCATTTTGCGATTCTAAAACCACTTTTTCCCTTAGTGAGGTTAAAATCGGAATCATCCCTGCTTGCATTTCGCCTTATGTTATAAAAAGAGTTGGTGAGTTTGGTGCAAAAGAATTAATGCTGACAGGAAGAAGAATTAAGGGAAAAGAAGCTGAAACTTTTCGTTTGGTAAACAAGTCTTTACCAACTGCATATCTGGAAACGCATCTAAAGTCGGTGATTGATCTGCTTATAACAAGCGGACCAGAAGCTATGTTGCATTGTAAAAACCTGATCTTTGATGTTGCCAACACCCTGGGTCTTGATCAGGCATTAGAGAAAACAGCTGAAAAAATTGCTGAAATCCGGATTTCAGAGGAAGGACAGGAAGGAATGAAAGCCTTCCTTGAAAAAAGAATCCCATCTTGGGTTAAAAAATGAAACTATTTAAAAAAATACTTATAGCCAACAGGGCAGAGATTGCTGTTAGAATCATAAGGGCTGCACATGATCTGGGCATAAAAACTGCATCGATCTATTCTGAAGCTGATGCGGATGCCTTGCATGTTAAATACTCGGATGAAGCTTACTGTATTGGTAAGGAGGTTTTAAGTGAAACATATCTGAATATCGGGAAAATCATTTCTGTAGCGCAGAGGGCTAATTGTGAAGCCATCCATCCGGGATACGGATTTCTTGCTGAAAATCCGGATTTTGTCAAAGCTTGCGAAGATGCCGGAATTACCTTTATCGGACCTACCAGTAAAGTCATTGCTCTGATGGGTAACAAAATACAAGCCAGGAAATTTATTAAAAGAATTAATGTTCCTCTGGTTGAAGGAGCTGTTGGAAAAGATATTGAAACACTGATTAAAGCAGGAAAAAAAATCACTTTTCCTTTATTGCTAAAGGCTGCAGCCGGCGGAGGTGGTAAAGGGATGAGAATTGTTTATGATGACAAACAATTAAAAGAAGCAATTGAGTCAACCACGAGGGAAGCAAAAGCATACTTTGGAGATGATACCGTTTATATTGAAAAATACCTGGAAGACCCCCGGCATATTGAATTCCAGATTCTTGGGGATCACTTTGGAAATGTAATTCATGTATATGAACGCGAGTGTTCCATTCAAAGGCGTTACCAGAAAATAATTGAAGAAGCACCTTCAGTTACTCTTACTCCGGAGATCAGGGAGGAAATGGGTAAAACCGCTGTGAAGATAGGTAAGGAGATTGGATATAATAATGCAGGTACCATTGAATTTTTAGTGGACAAAAACCTGAAATTCTACTTCCTGGAAATGAATACACGTATCCAGGTTGAACATCCGGTTACCGAACTAACTACAGGAATCGATTTGGTTAAAGAGCAGATCTATATTAGTGCAGGAAATCCTTTGCGATACAACCAGGAGAATATTTGTCAAAAAGGCCATGCCATCGAGGCAAGGATTTATGCCGAAGACCCTTCGAATAATTTTCTTCCTTCACCGGGGAAAATGACCCTTTACAGGGAACCAGAAGGAGATAATATCAGGATCGATTCCGGAATAGCCGAAGCCTGTGCAATTAAAAGTGTTTTTGATCCAATGATCAGTAAACTAATTGTCTATGGAAAAAACCGGAAAAATGCAATCGAAAAACTGGAATCAGCTTTATCAGATTATATTATCCATGGAATTCACACAAATATCCCATATCTGATCGAATTATCACGGAATAAGGAATACAGAAAGAATTTATTATCCACCACATTTTGCAATGAAAAAACTTCAGGGATTATTAAAAAGATCAGTAAGACAAAACAACTTATTCCGGAATTTGTTCCCCTTTTGTCTTATTTGGTTTTTATATTAAGAAAAGAGTTTAACAAAAATATACTGGATCAGACAGATAAGCCTTTTATTTGGAATTATATTGGCTTGTGGAGAAGCTTAATGAAAATTCCGTTTCTTCTTGAAGGGAAAAAGCTGGAAACCAATATTTATGATATAAAAAAGAATGAATTTAGTGTTGAATTCAACAATAAGGATTTCCTGGTAAGATTAAATCATTTATCTAACGGTAAAATAGATTTTATCATTAACGGAAAAAACGTTACTGCCTATATATCGGAAAGGGATCACATGAATGCTTTTGTGACTTGTGAGGGATTTACTTTTGAAGTAACGCGTATGGATTTCCTGCCGGAAGAATATGTGATGAGTACCGGTGATTTAGGTTGGACAGAGGACTCGGATGTTTTATTTTCACCAATGCCCGGCAAAGTAATTAAAATAAATGTGAAGGAGGGTGATAAAATTTCAAAGGGGCAGGTACTGATGATTCTCGAGGCAATGAAAATGGAAAATAACATTATTGCGATCAAAGATGCCATTGTCCGGAAATTAAGTGTTTATGTTGATCAGATGGTTGATGGAGGAGCAGAACTGATAGTATTTAAATAATATAATTATTCTTGAGAATGGTTATTTAGTACCTTAAACTTAAGTTCTGTTATTTTTTAGCGGAAAATTACAAATAACAAAAAACAAAATCCAAATAAAAAACAATACTCAATACCGAATGATCAAAATAATATATATTATTTGATTTTTTTTTTGAAAATTAGATATTGGAATTTGAATATTATTTATTCACAATAGAATTAATTTTTAAAGGTGTTCATGAGCTCACTTCGTTCGGTTGTCATTTGTTATTTGTGTTTTGGAATTTTAACTTTTAATCAAAGGAGGTTTTTATGGTTGGAATAATAGGATATGGCACACAAATTCCCCGGTACAGAATTAAGGTTGAAGAGATAGCCAAGGTCTGGGGTGCTGATGCTTCTGCTATAAGGCGGGGATTAAACCTGAATGAAAAATCAGTACCTGCACCAGATGAGGATTGTGCTACCTTATCGGTTAATGCCGCCCGCGATGCACTGAAAAGGACAGGCATCGATCCTAAAAAAATCGGTGCGGTATATGTAGGAAGTGAATCTCATCCCTATGCTGTTAAACCAACAGGAACTATAGTTGCAGAAGCATTGGGGATCTGTCCTAACGTTCATACAGCCGATCTGGAATTTGCCTGTAAAGCAGGGACAGAAGGTATGTTTATTGCTCTTCAGTTAGTGAAGTCAGGTGCAGTATCCTGTGCACTTGCAATAGGCGCCGACACTTCGCAGGGAGCACCTGGTGATGCATTGGAATATTCAGCCAGCGCTGGAGCAGCCGCATTTATTATGGGTTCCGAAAATCTGGTTGCTGAATTATTAGAAACGGATTGTTATATGACCGATACACCGGATTTCTGGCGACGTGAAAACGCTCATTACCCGGAACATGGTGGACGATTCACCGGTGATCCGGCATACAAAAAACATGTTACCGGAGCCGTGATGGCAATCCTTGAAAGGACAGGCACTAAACCTGAAGATTTTGATTACCTGGTCTTTCATCAACCAAACGGCAAGTTCCCGGTTCAGATGGCAAAAAAACTTGGATTTAAAGAACCTCAATATCGTTATGGACTTTTAACTCCTACCCTTGGTAATACGTATTCCGGATCGTCGCCAATGGGCTTAGCTGCCACATTGGATGAAGCTAAACCCGAACAAACCATCCTGCTTGTTTCTTACGGATCAGGAGCAGGTAGTGATGCTTTTATTTTCCGTACTACGGAAAGATTGTTGGAAGTGCGTAACCAGGCACCTAAAGTGAGAAAACAACTGGACGAACACAAGTTTTATCTTGAATACGGATCATATGCGAAATTCAGACGTAAAATTCTTAAACCAGAATAGGAGGTAAACATGAGAAATGTTGCAATAATTGGAATAGGAATAATTAAATTCGGTGAACTTTGGGAAAAATCCCTGAGGGATATTGCCGTTGAAGCTGCACTTAATTGTTTGGAAGATGCCGGCACTGATCGTGTTGATTCAGTGACTATTGGATGTATGTCAAGCGGTTTGTTTAATGGTCAGGAACACCTGGCAAGCCTCATTCCGGATTATCTTGGAAAAAACAATATCCCGGCAACACGTGTGGAGTCGGCATGTGCTTCAGGAGCTTTGGCTGTCCGCACAGCCTTTTTGGAAGTGGCTTCGGGGATATCGGATTATTCGCTGGCTATTGGTGTTGAAAAAATGACCGATGTTAGTACCGGAATGGCTACATATGCCCTGGCATCTGCGTCTGATCAGGATTACGAAGCATTTCACGGCATTACTTTTCCGGGGTTATATGCCATGATGGCGAAAGCTCACATGGAACGTTATGGTACCACAAGAGAACAACTTGCTGAAGTTGCCGTAAAAAATCACCACAACGGAGCTTTAAACCCTTATGCCCAATATCCATTTACTGTAAGCCAGGAAACCGTTCTAAATTCCACTAAAATTGCTGATCCACTCCGGCTTTTGGATTGTTCACCTATAACCGATGGAGCAGCAGCTGCTTTATTAACCACTGTTGAAGAAGCAAAAAAGTATAAGAATTTTCCAACGGTTATTATTCGTGGCATAGGAAGTGCAACCGATACCCTTTCACTAAATCAACGTAAAGATATTCTGGAAATGGTAGCCGTAAAAAAGGCTGTTCAGAATGCGCTTAAAATGGCTGGGAAAACCATTCAGGAAATTGATTTTGCAGAGGTGCATGATTGCTTTACAATAGCAGAAATTTTAGTCATGGAAGCAATGGGAGTGGTTAAGCCGGGGCAGGGGGGACCTGCTACACTTGATGGTTTAACAGCCCTGGATGGTAAATTTCCGATTAATCCGTCAGGAGGCCTGAAATCCAAAGGTCATCCGGTTGGCGCTACCGGAGTGGCTCAAATTTTTGAAGCCGTCAGCCAGCTCAGGGGTGAAAGCGGAAAACGTCAGATAAACAATCCGAAAGTTGCATTAACCCAAAATATGGGAGGATCAGGGGGGAGTTGTGTTTGTCATGTTTTGGAAGTAGAGTAAATCATTAGGTTGTAATTATTGTAGTAATTCAGTTGTAATTCAGTAGTAATTCAGTTGTAATTCGATGGTAATTCACAACAGGTTAAAATT
>DAOVQI010000184.1 GCA_030628785.1 Bacteroidota bacterium | reverse complement strand
TACAAAACGAGGCGGTCCACCCTAACATAATAAAATTAATACAATCGTTGCAAAGAGATGAAAAATTCAGGGATTTCCACTTAGCCGGAGGAACTGCCCTTGCATTTCACCTGGGTCACAGAGAATCAATTGATATTGATCAAAATCAGGACTGGCCAAAGATGTTGAAGGAAAAAGACCTTAACCTAAAAGAAATTAAAAGAAGTATTACCTGTTCAATAAACAAATACCTTTCAAACAGACTTCCTCTATAAGGATTATTGATTCTTTTTACAAATTATTTTTTTAACATTTTTTTGGATTTTAATAAACTTTGAGTAAATTTACTACTCGAAAATAGTTCCCGGTTTCAGGTTCTCAGGTGAATATAAAAATAGTTCCTGGTTTCGTGTTACGGGTTTTTCCATAGGGATGACTTTTTCCAAAGGAATGCCTTTGGCAGGTACGAGGAACTACAACCTGATAAGACTTAAAAAAAAACGAATTTGCGAGGAACGGAGTGACGAAGCAAACTGCTTAAGTTTAAATTAGTAGATTAATAAAACTACTTTTACACATTACGGTAACCCGTGAAAGATTGCTTCACTCCGTTCGCAATATTCCAGCATTTATTAAGATTAAAGTATAAAATGACTTCAATCATCCTTCGTACTTCGTACTTCCGTGATCCAGTACCCCCAGTGAAATATGCTCCTTCCCTGGTGAAATGTTTTCGTACCTCAAATTTCATAGGGCAGGCGTCGCATTTCACGGGGCAGGCCGGAACCCGCAACCCGAAACCCAGAACCCGAAACCCGTATGCTTGACACGTTGATCACATCCAAAACTCGCGTCAAACTGCTGCTAAAATTCTTCCTCAACAGCAGTACAAGTTCCTATTTACGTGGATTGGAAAGTGAATTTGGCGAATCCACAAACGCCATCCGTCTCGAACTGAATAGATTTGAGAAGGCAGGATTGCTGACTTCCGGGATGAAGGGCAATAAAAAAATGTTCCGGGCAAATACTGAGCATCCTTTGTTTAATGATATCCACAATTTATTATTAAAGCACATTGGTTTCGATCATATCGTCGAAAAAGTGATCAATAAGCTGGGTGATATAAAAATGGTGTTTATATTGGGTGATTTTGCCAGAGGGTTAGACAGTCTGATTATTGATCTGTTGTTTGTAGGTAACGACATTGATAAGGAATACCTGGTCCGCCAGGTCGACCGGGCCGAAAAAATAATAAAACGCAAGATCCGTTTCCTGGTATCAGGAGATAACGACTATCAGGAAATATTGAACGAAAATAAAAAATCAGAGATCCTCCTGCTCTGGAAAAAGTGATGAACAGTGAAAAGTGAATGGTTCGATGTCTGCAGGCCAAATAAATTATGCAAGAGTAATTACCCCGGAGGGGTAAAATTATTGTAGAAAATAAAGCAAACAAAGAAAAGGCGCCGGAACTGCCGGTTTTGATCAGTGTTACAGTTGTTTCATCCGGCGCAAATATCTGGCACCTTTTTCGAAGCAAAGAACGAGCGATGAACTTCGTCTGCCTGCCCTGTTAAATAGTTTTTTTCATTTCACAGGGACCACTAAGCGGTGGATTGTGCGGGAGCAAGTTGGTCTGACGAATAAGTAAGAAGAGAGAGCTGAGTACAAAGAGGCTAAGAGATTAGTAATCAGTCTGCAATCGTATATATTGTGGGACTGAGAGGGCGGAGCTGTGAGAAGACGGATAGCAAAAAAACCGAAATATTTAATAAAAAGATTAAAAAAAAACGAATTTGCGAGAACGTTTGGCGAACTTAACCCCGATACCTATCGGGAGGCGGAGAATAACCCAAACCTCACGAGCAGGTTTGAGCGAAGGACTTGCCCTGTGAAATAGTGGCGGAGCCACTACTGCGAAGCAGTATTTCACAGGGTAAATGGGAGCGAGTAACCGTAGCGACGAAGCAAACTGCTTAAGTTTAAATTATCAGATTAATAAAACAACTTTTACACGTTACGGTACCCCAAGAAAGATTGCCTGCCCGCCATAGCGAAGCGGAGGAGGGCTTCACTCCATTCGCAATTATTCAGTGCATTTTCAATGGCTAAAAAATGACTTAAACAAATAATGAAATCTGCTACCAACACCCCCGGGATCAAGACCTTCATAAAGGAAAACACCAGTTTGTTTTGGTACGTTGAAGACAGTGAAAAACAAAACATAACCATCGAGTTCCTAGTTGAGACCATACTAAACTTCGGAGATGAAAAATCAGTAAAAAAACTATTCGATTTGGTAGGAATTAATAAAGTTGCTGAAATATTTTGCAAGCAGACTTCAAGAAAAAGAGTGAATTATCAGAAAAGAACCGTTCATTTTTTTAATCTGTATTTTAAACGACATGCACAAAGAGATTTTATTAAAACAGCAACTTGAATTATTGCCCTTAATTACAAAGTTTTCAAAAGAATATTATTTGGTGGGAGGAACAGCAATCGCTTTGCATATAGGTCACAGGCACTCCATCGACTTTGATTTGTTTACCGAAAAAAACATAAAAAGAAAACAAATAAAAAATACCATTGAAAACATCGGTTGGCAGCCTGATAAGATAATTTACGAAGCATATGACCAAATACACTTAATCATAAACGGCGTTAAACTTACTTTTTTTCAATACCCTCATAAAATTAAATCTGAACTGAATTTTAATAACATTATTTGTGTGCCCGAATTGATCGATCTGGCTGCAATGAAAGCCTATGCACTCGGCGGACGTGCAAAATGGAAAGATTATGTGGATTTATATTTTATTTTAAAAGATTATTTTACACTTAAAGAAATTTCCAATAAAGCAAAAGAAATATATAAAGAGTTTTATAACGAAAAATTATTTAAAGAACAATTATGCTGGTTCAAGGACATTGATTATTCCGAATCCGTAACACTTGTTAAAGAAAAACCTAAAGAAGACGAAATAAAACAGTTTTTAATTGAAGCAGCCACCACGGCGTTTTAAAGATAATGGCGAAACAAAAAGGCTATTATTAATGAAGTTAAGAAAATAAAATTTGTATAGTGATACGAAGAGCGGAGAGCAGGGCGCTGAGTAGGACGAAGCTCCCTGCCCGAATGACTTCGGGCGGGCGGGCGGTTCGTCATTATATTTAATGAGGCTAAGATTAAGGTTAAGATTGAGAAGAAGCAGCATGGAGCCCGGAGAAGTTCACTAATTTCACCAATTTCCGCTAATTGTTTTTGTGATAATTCGTGTAATTAGTGTAATTCGTGGACCGTAATTCGTGGACAAAAAAAATATATTGATCTTTTGGTAGTTACTATTTAAGTACGTATATTTGTACTTTATTAACAACTTAAAAAATTTTGAATATGATTGCAGCGAATTATACAGAATTCAGGTTAAAACTTAAAAAGTTCCTGGATGATGTTGAGCAAAACAATGAGATTCTGATTATAAAGAGAGGTACAGGAAAAGGAGCAGTGATGATTTCTTTAAATGAATATAATTCAATTATGGAAACAGTGCATTTATTAAGTTCAAAAGCCAATGCAGATAGATTATATGAATCCATTAAGCAAATGAAAAAGGGAAAAGTAGTTCGAAAAGACTTAATTAAAGAGTAGTGAGAATTACTTTTTCAAAAAACGCCTGGGAAGATTATGTTTCATGGCAAACTGAGGACAAAAGAATACTCCGAAAGATTAATGAATTAATAGAAGCAATTCAAAGAAATCCTTTCGAGGGCATTGGAAAACCAGAACCATTGAAATATGATTTAGCAGGGTTTTGGTCAAGACGGATTGACCGGGAACACAGGCTTGTATGTCAGGTTATTAATAAAGAGATATTAATTTATAGTTGTAGATATCATTATGATAAGTAATTGAACCTAGAACCTCAAACCTTGAACCTTTTAAACCTACCTGATGAAAGCTGAATGACGAAGAAATGAGGTTAAGATTAAGGTTAAGATTAAGAAGGAATTACCCGCAATCTCAACCCTTAACTTAATCTTAACCTTCATCAATCACGCCGGGTATTGGGTACTGGGTACTGGGTACTGGGTTGGCGCCAGGAGGTTAACTTTAAACAAAAGATATAGAATATAATTAATGCTCATCACCAAGTGCCTTGTATCTTGTACCCGGAATCAACAAATTCCTTTTTATGAGCAGTTTTAAAGACCTGGAGATATATCAAATAGCATTTGACTTAGCTTTAAAAGTACACAATGCATCTTTAAAATTGCCGCAATTTGAATTATATGAACAGGGAAGCCAGATTCGACGGTCATCGAAAAGAATTAAAGACACAATAGCCGAAGGCTATGGTCGCAGAAAGTATAAAGCAGAATACATCAGATATTTAATATTTGCAATAGCATCCTGCGACGAAACACATAGTCAGTTAGATATGTTAATCAAATTATATCCAGATATTGAAGAATTACCAGAATTACTGGTGTCATATATTACTTTAGGTAAGAAAATAAACAATTACATAAAATACGTCGACGCAAATTGGAATACCTAGTACCCAGCTCCCAGCACCCAGTACCCAGTACCAAGCACCTTGAACCTTGAACCTAAACCCCAACCTTCATCGTTCATCGTTCCAAAGCTTCATACTTCCAAATGTCGTAATTCGAACTTCGTAATTCCTTAAACGCATCAACCCATAAAAAAAGGAAATGTTTTCCCCTCAAATAGACAACATAATCGATCATTTACAATCTAATCCGGAGTTGGTTGATCTGGAAATTTATAATAAGTTAAAAGCAATTAATAAGGAAATTTGTTGTATTAAGCCTAAGGGAGATGATGATATAAGAGAATTATGGCTCAACGTATTGCGGGGAACTATTAAAGATTTTGGGGAATTTGAAGAATATAAGAAAGAAGAAATAGTTGAAACGTATGAACAGTTTGAAAGACTTTGGATAGACTACTATCCGGATGAAAAAAAATGGTATAAGTTTACTACATCAAAATATCAGGATGAGTTGTTCTTCTTCTTCGATTCAAAACTGATATTTTCAATCAATGAAATAGAAGAACCCGAAAAGGAGAGAAAATATGTAGATAAAGATATTTACAAGTTTCTTACCTGGTTATTCTATCGGGTAAAAAAAGAGACCGAAAAATTGAAACAAAATGTTGAAACATACAACAGATATCTTGAAAAAAACCTTTCGTATCATAAACGTTTTGGCAGAATAAAAAGAAAAGATTTTTGGGATAATATAGGCGATAACGCGATAAGATTGGATGAACGACTCGGTGCTGAAAGAATAGATAAACTCAGAAAATTTGTTGATGAATCGAAAAAACATGAAAGTTCTGCTATTGTTCCCCAAATGACAGCAGATGATTATTTCAATTATTGTGAGATTTGTTATAATGCCAATGATTATTTCAAGGAATCGTCAAAGGGATTATCTCCAAAAGAAAAATACCTGCGTATGGCTGATGGTCGTGATGCCGGACTAAGGAGTATTGAAAGCAACTCGCAAAAAGCTTTCCATAATTGGTATCATGGTGGTGAAAGACTGGGAGCACATCCATGGGAAATATGCAGTGGGGGCAATTCAACCCACATTTCTTTGTTTGCCTCTCATATTGAAAACAGGTGGAGCTTAAGCCTGGCAGGCTCAAGTGTTGTAAGAGTTGAGGAAACTGTAAAAATGGCAGTAGCTCTTTATGACAAAAACATACCTTTTATTCTTGATAAAGCTGAAGCAATATTACGCATGGTTACAGGTATCGATTATATCGGCATAGTCCCTGACTATATTTTTCCGCGATATTGCCATAGCCTTTTCCCTGACAAGGATAGAATAATAGATTTTATGCAACTTGACTTTGAAGAAAACAAAACTATTATAGCAAATGCTTACTGGTACCCTTTAGAAAAAATTGCGATTAACGATTAGCTATTTATACTGAATATGAAACAAACAAAACAGCAAATGATGAGATAATGTTGGACAAAGATCTTGCTGAACTATATGATGTGGAGACAAGGGTTTTAAATCAGGCCGTTACCAGGAACAAAGAACGCTTCCCTGAAGATTTTATGTTCCAGTTAAGTAAGAAGGAATTTGAAATCTTGAAATAACAAATTGTGACATCAAGCCTGCCTGACGGCAAAGCAGTTTGGAGTAAAACAGCAATAGCCCCGTCCCGATTACTGTCGGGAGAGCCCGGGGAAGTCCACTAATTTCACTAATTTCCGCTAATTGTTTTCTTGCTAATTTGTGTAATTAGTGTAATTCGTGGACAAAACAAGAAGTACAAAAACTCTTTTTCAGCTCGTTATAATGTAAGCAAGCTTGTTTATTATGGAGAAACAGAATCTATGGATGCCGCTTACAAAAGAGAAAAGCAAATAAAAGCAGGTTCAAGAAAAAAGAAAGAAGACTTGATAAATACTATAAATCCAAAATGGGAAGACCTGTACAGTACCCTTGGATAACTGAAGGTAAGGCGCGAAACGGCAACCCGTCAAGATCAAATAAAAAAAAGACTTTGCGAGAACGTTTGGCGAAGCCAAACCTCACGAGCAGGTTTGAGCGATGGACAGTGGGAGCGAGTAACCGTAGCGACGACGCAAACTGCTTAAGTTTAAATTAGG
>DAOVQI010000382.1 GCA_030628785.1 Bacteroidota bacterium | reverse complement strand
CGATGCCAGTATGGATATAATGACCGTTACCGGATCAGCCACATCAATCGAAATTCTGAAAGAAGCCAATATCAAGCGGACTGATTTGTTTATTGCTGTTGCGCACTCTGAAGATACAAACATCACTGCCGCCATCCTGGGTAAAAAACTGGGAGCAAAAACTACCATCGCACGTATCGATAATCCGGAATACCTTATACCCTCCTACAAGGATCATTTCGTAACCATGGGTATCGATTACCTGTTTTATCCTGAAATGATTGCTGCCAGGGAGGTGATCGGGCTTTTGCATCAGAGCGGGACTACAGAATTTTTAGATTTTTCGGGTGGCAGACTCTCCCTGTTTGTTTTGAAGTTGGATGAAAATGCACCCATTATCAACAAAACCCTGATGGAAGTCACAAACCAGAACAAACCATTGGATTACAGAGCTGTAGCGATTACCAGGAATGGAAAGACCATCATACCTCATGGAGATGACCGTTTTCTTGTAAATGATCTGGTATATGTTGTTTCAACTCTATCAGGATATGGAGAAATCATGAAATATACCGGCAAAGAAAAACTAACTCTCAAAAACATTATGATCCTTGGGGGAAGCCGGATTGGCAGGAGAATAGCAAAAGAACTTGAGAGGCAATATAATATTAAGCTTATTGAAATTAATCGTGAAAAATGTCTCCAGTTGGCTGATTTTCTTGAGGACACTCTCGTTATTAACGGGGATGGAAGAGATACCGGGATGCTGTGCGAGGAAGGTTTACGAAATATGGATGCATTCATTGCCGTTACGGGTAGCTCTGAAACGAATATTTTATCCTGTTTGTTTGCCAAAAAAATTGGTGTGAAGAAAACAATAGCGGAGGTGGAAATTCTGGAATACATTGGATTGGCAGAAAGCAGTGGAGTAGACACAATCATAAATAAAAAGCTTGTTACCGCAAGCCGGATTTTTAAATTTACCACGAGTGCAAAAGTTTCCATTGTCAAATATCTTACCGGTTCTGATGCTGAGGTACTTGAGTTTGTTGTCAAGCCGGAAGCAAAGGTTACTGCCGGATCTCTCATGGAAATCAATTTTCCAAAAGATGCTATTGTTGGTGGAATAATCAGAGGAAAATCAAGCTTTATTGCGAAAGGAGACACTATTATTAAACCAAATGACCGGGTTGTTGTTTTTGCCCTCCCTTCGGCCATCAGTAAGATCGAGAAGTTCTTTAACTAGGCCGCCACCATGATCAATTATAAATTAATCATAAAGCTCATAGGATTTTTGCTTTTCATTGAAGGCATATGTATGTTATTTGCCTTACCTTTCTCAATTTATTATAAAGAAAACGATACCTTGCATATCCTTCTTTCAACTTTAGTTACCGTATCTGCCGGTGGCTTATGTTGGTTGCTTGGGCGTAATGCATCCAAAAGCCTGGGGAAAAGGGAAGGATTTATCATTGTGAGTGTTGCATGGGTGATCTTTTCTCTTTTTGGCGCCCTGCCCTTTGTTTTCAGTAAAACCATTCCTTCATATACCGATGCTTTCTTTGAGACTATTTCGGGATTTACCACAACAGGAGCTTCAATTTTAAATGATATTGAAGCCTTTCCTCACGATCTGCTTTTTTGGAGAAGTATGACGCAATGGCTTGGAGGAATGGGTATTATTGTTCTTTCCATTGCAATACTTCCTATCCTTGGGATTGGAGGGATGCAGTTGTTCATTGCCGAGGTGCCTGGTCCTGTTCCCGATAAATTGCATCCGCGGATTAAGGAGACAGCAAAACGCCTTTGGGCAATTTATATCATTTTTACCGGGGTTGAGGCCATATTATTAATTCTGGGAGGAATGAATTTCTTTGATGCTATATGCCATTCCTTTACCACCATGGCAACCGGGGGGTACTCGACAAAGCAAGCAAGCATTGCATACTTTTCTTCACCTTTTATTCAATATGTTATTACTTTGTTTATGTTCATTGCAGGTACCAATTTTACACTTTCCTATTTTGCGTTGCACCTAAAGCTTGACCGGGTATGGAAAAATGAAGAATTCCGGTTCTATACTGGTCTTATTCTATTTTTTATTTTAATAGTGACCTTTGGATTGTTTTTAACTCAGAACTCCGGGTTTGAAAGATCTTTTCGTGATGCAGCTTTTCAGGTAGTTTCCATTGTTACAACAACCGGATATGTTACTGCCGATTATATGAAATGGGCTCCTTTTTTAGGTGTCATTATTTTAGTATTAATGTTTACCGGAGGATCAGCCGGATCAACAGGAGGTGCGATAAAGATGGTAAGGATCCTGATATTGTTTAAAAATGGTTTCATGGAGCTTAAGCGGTTAATCCATCCGAATGCCGTTATACCTGTCAGGTTTAATCATCGTGCAGTTCCGCCCCAGATTGTTAATAATATTCTGGCATTTATCGCATTTTATATGTTGATTACTGTGGTTAGTGTTATGATTATTTCATCGATGGGGTATGATCTTAATTCTTCGTTTGGTTCAGTAGCGGCAACATTAGGGAATGTCGGACCTGGTATAGGGGCGGTAGGCCCGGTTGAGAATTATGCTCACTTTCCGGTTTTTGGAAAATGGTTCCTCTCATTTTTAATGTTAATTGGCCGTTTGGAGTTGTTTACCATCCTGGTTCTCTTCTCCTCTTCCTTCTGGAAAAAATAATCAACTTTCAAGTATCCCCAATCCCTGACGAATAATTTCAGGTTCCTCACCGGTACAATCGATAACCGTTGATGCTTCGTTGTTCCCGTATCCGCCATCGATGACAATATCAACCAGGTTCCTGTATTTTTCATAGATCAGTTCAGGGTCGGTAGTGTATTCTATGACTTCATCGGAATCGTGGATGGAGGTAGTAAGAATGGGTCGCCCAAGTTCCTGCACAATTTCAAGGGCTATGTTGTTATCCGGGATCCTGATTCCAACTGTCTTTTTCTTGCTCTTAAACATTTTTGGAACCTGGTTACTGGCATGAAGAATAAAAGTAAAAGGACCGGGTAAATGTTTCTTCATTAACTTGAAAACATTGTTGTTTACCTGCTTGGTGTATTCTGAGAGCTGGCTGAGACTATGGAAAATAAATGAAAAATTTGGATTGGCAGGATTAACTCCCTTTAGCCTGGCAACTTTCTCCAGCCCCTTTTGATTATT
>DAOVQI010000007.1 GCA_030628785.1 Bacteroidota bacterium | reverse complement strand
GAACAATCCGCTTCATTGGTAGAAGATTTATTAAACCAGTATCATACATCGGAAAACATTAACCCTTCACAAGACTAAAATAAAGGGCGGAGTTAATCAACGCTATTATAATCAGGAACATACATTATGACTAGCTCCGGTATTTTCCCAAAGGGATCGCTATGCGGATGCCGGAGATCGTTAAGAGCACTAAAGTTTGCTGGATAGTAGCCTATTATTTTTTTAGTCTTCTATTCAGTTTAACTACAAGGTAGTATAGCGGAATACCTGCCAAAATGGTAATAACTGCTGCAGTTGACTCCAGTGGCCTGTTCATGTAGGCTACAACTAAAAGGAACAGGCTGCAGGCTATAAAGAAAACAGGAATATACGGGTATCCCCAAACACGGAAGGCAGATTCCTCCCCTATGCCACGCTTTCTTGCAAGGTATATCCCTGCCACCGCAAACAAGGGAAAGATACCCAATGCAAATTCAATATAGATCAGCAATTGCTCCAGTGAACTGAAACTAACCATGAATATGGCTATCCCTCCCTGGATAAGAATTGACCTTCCGGGAACACCAAATCTGGAGTGAATTTTAGACGCAAACGGGAAAAATAACCGGTCACAAGCCATGGCATAATATACCCTGGGGCCTATTATAATGTAGGCACTCAGTGAGGAAAGAAGGGCTACCGACACTAACAGGCCAAATACATTCCCTATCCAATTGCCGAAGGCTCTGGTAGCGGCTATTTCAACAACGGCAATATTTCCTTTCAATTCCGGGTATGGCAAGGCATAAAAAATAAACAGGTTTATAGCCAGGTATAATACAATGACGATGACAGTACCCATCACCAAGGAAATTGGCAATGTTTTCCTTGGATTTTTTAACTCTCCGGCTATATAACTACTGGCATTCCAACCACTGTATGAGAACATAACAAACATCATTGCCGTACCAAAGGCAAAACCTGTCGATGATTCTATGTTACCAACAAAGAAGTGATCCGTATTCCCGGTTCCGATTATCCAGCCCAGGAATGCAAGCCCTAAAATGATCAGGATCTTCAAAATCGTTAACCCATTTTGAACCACCGATCCTACTTTGATACCCATGTAATGAATGCTTACAAAAACCAAAATGATAACAACTGCCAACATTTTTTTGTATAAAAGGAAATTACCTGTATCCATCATTGCCTCTTCCAGGTTTGCTCCTTCAAAAAAGTATTCTGAGAATCCCAGGGCAGATGCTGCAATTGGAGCTGAAAACCCTACAAAAAAGCTGGTCCATCCGGTTAAGAATCCCAGGGAAGGGTGAAATAATTTTTTTAAATAAACATATTCACCTCCTTCTTCCGGTATCCTTGTGGCTAGTTCGGAATAGCATAAAGCTCCTGCTATCGCCAGTAGTCCCCCGAATATCCAGCAGAAAAACACCCATCCGGGTCCTGGCAAATTAGCACTGATCAAACCCGTGGTAGTGAAAATTCCGGCACCAATCATATTAGCTACAACAATACTTATCGCTGTAACGAGACCAATTTTTCTGGGAATTACTGGTGTTATTGATGAATGATCCAGCATTTATTATGGAATTCTAAAAAGTTTATTGATTACTGTCTTTAAGTTTTGACAGGATACCGATTGAACAAAAAAAGTAAAAAGAGAAAAAAGAAGGAGGAAATACTTTCTATTCTGTTTCATAGACAATTATTTTCCCTTTCCGGCAGGTTGGAAAATATATATATTATCCTTCGGCAGAAAGGTTTTTAAACCGGTTAGATAATATCCCGCTTTTTCTGCTTCATCAAGAACGGTCTCCTTTGATGTTGAATGCGAACCTGCTTCCGGTGCTTTTACCGGATCATATTCAATAATAACAAGTCGTCCGCCCGGTTTAAAAGCCGGGATCATATTTTTCAACAGTTCCACAGGCTTATCAAAATGAGAATAAGTATTGACAACATATACAATATCAAATTTACCCTGAGGCAGAAGCGGATCAGCTATTTTGCCTTTAATAACTGTCATATTTTTCACTTTCTCCCGTCTGATGCGTTTTCGCATAAACCGGATAGCTGCAGGGTCAATATCATTTGCATATACCTTACCCTCTATACCTACCCGTTTTGCCATTTTTACGGCAAGCCGTCCGTTTCCTGCTCCAACCTCTGCAATGGTCATCCCTGGCAACACATCAATTGTATCCATTATGACATCGGATGGCTGAATGGTCTCAAACCATTCTTCCCATTCTTTAGACCACCTGCCTTTTTCCGGCACAGGATTGCAACTAACAATGGCAAGACTAAGTAAGAACAACATAAATAATTTCAAAGATTGACTGCTCATTTTTTTTCTTATTTTACCTTAAAAGTATAAATATTATCCTCTTCAAGAAAATCTTCAATCCTTACAAGTTCAAAGCCTGTCTCTCCTGCTTCTCTGATAACTACATCTTTCGGTGTGGTATGCGATTCCCAGCCTGATTTTGTTGGTTCATTTTCAATAATAACAAAAATACTTGTCTTTCATCCTTCCCCTTGCGCCCTGCACTCTCCTCACTCATACCGCAACGTTTCGGCTGGATTTTGAATTGCAGACCTATATGCCTGGTATCCAACGGTCAGGATAGCCAGTATACAGACCAAGAATCCAATAAAAACAAATATCACCAGGTTCAGGTTGATCTTATAAGCAAAAACCTGCAAAAATTTTCGCATGATAAAGTATGCAATTGGTAACGAAATCAGGTTTGCAATGATTAACAATTTGATATAACCTCTTGAAAAAAGAAAAATAACAGCTGATACGGAGGCGCCTAATGATTTGCGAATACCTATTTCTTTGGTCCGTTGTTCAGCCATATAAGTAGAGAGTCCTAATAAACCAAGACATGAAATGAAAATTGTCAGGAATGTGAAATACTCAATTAACTTCTTTGCCGCAACTATTATCTTTTCCTGTTCAAACCTGAAATCTTCCAGAAATTCATATTGAAAGGGGAATTCAGGAAGTAATTTTTCCCAAATTTTTTCTATTTGATTCAGTGTATATGAGATAAGTACCGAATTTTCTTTATTTGAACTTAGTTTGATTAACAAGTAATCATTTCCTTGTGTTTGAAGCCTAAAAATCAAAGGAGTGATATTCATTATTAAAGGAACATGATGAAAATCTTTCATCACTCCGATGATAGTATAATAATCGCCCTGATAAAACAGTTGCTCGCCAATTGGCGATTCCATACCTTTTTGCCGGATAGCGGTTTCATTAACTACCACGTTTTGACCTAAATCTGATGGGAAGTCCCTGGAAAAAAAGCGCCCATTCGCCATTTCCAGAGTTAACGTCTTTACATAATCATATCCTATTCTTGTTTCACAGATATAACTTATTTCATCATTGGGACTTCCCCATACCTGATAATAACCTCCGGCAACAAGCATCGGCAAGTGATAACTTGTGGTGATGTGTTCAATGCCGGGAAGCTTATTGAGTTCTGCTTCAATGATTTCAGATTTGCTTTGAATACTCTTATCCAAACGAATATAGATCACATGTTCTTTCTTAAATCCCGGATCAGCTTTATCCATATAATTAAACTGTTTACTTATTAAAGTAATACAGACCAGAAACAGTATGGCAAAGGCAAATTGAGTGGTGACCAGTATTTTTCTGAGACCTGATTTCCCGGTTCCCGAAACCATCAGGCCTGTCAGTAGCTTTACCGGATTAAATGATGACAGGACTATAGCGGGATAAACACCTGCAACAATACCGGAAAAAAGTATGATTCCTATAAAAATCAGTATAATTTCTGGATTTAAGTAATTTAATACCAGCTCTTTACCTATTACAAGATTTATTGAAGGAAGAAATAGATTAACCAGTATAATTGCAAAATTTAATGCAATAAAAACATATATTAGTGTTTCACCAAGGAATTGAAATCTAAGTTGTCGTCTTTTAGCTCCAAATATCTTTCTAACCGCTACTTCTTTTGACCGGATCACTGAACGAGCTGTTGATAGATTAACAAAATTGATGCATCCAATTAATAAGATCAGTACACATAAAACCGAAAACACATATAAAATCAAATCTCCACCAAAAGTTCCAAACCGGTGAGTTTGAGTTAAAGGAACGAGAAATATATCGCCTGATATTTCATCATTGGCAAAATTGAACCTTGAAGTTATACTATCACTGACTTCCTTATAATCAACATGTTTCTGTAACAAGACATACGTAAAATATACGCAGTTGTTAAAAAGGTTTCCATATTCAGTAATATTATGGCCTAATTCCCTGAGAAAACTAAAAGGAACAAGGAAATCAAACTTTATATAGGAATTGGAAGGAATATTATCAACTATCCCTGTTATGGTAAAATCCCATTTGTTATTCAACCGGATACTTTTACCAACAGGATCTGTGTTTCCAAAATATTTGTTTGCCATTGCTTCCGTAAGGACAATGGAATATGGATTTTCCAACGCTGAATTTGGATCTCCTTTCACAAACGGAAACGTGAATATTTTAAAAGATGACGGATCAACAGCCATTCCTTCAGGTTCAATAAAAAGTTTATTTTCGTATTTGACCACCATCTCTCCCAGCTTTCCCATCCTGGCTGTGTTTAATATTTCAGTGAATTTATTTTTCAGTGGATTAGCTAATTCGTGGGAAGTTGTTGGTTGTGGAATACTTACTCTTGTTTTCTCATATACCCTTAGATAAACCTGGTAAATATCATTTGCTTTTTCATGGAACTTGTCATAATTCAATTCATCCTTAATCCAAAGAAAAATAAGAATACTACAAGCCATTCCAACCGTGAGGCCCATAATATTGATTAAAGAAAAGATTTTGCTTCTGAAAATGATTCTGAAGGCAATTAATAAATAATTTTTTAACATAATTTATTCATTTTAGGTAACGCGACCGGCGTAAAACTCTATTTAGTACACAAACTGGTTGAAATGAGGAAAACACAAAAGCCGGATAACTTCCCGATAAAAAGCCTGTTACAACTGCCAGAACTATCAATAATATAATATTTATAGATACTATAGCAAAATATATACCTTAATCAAATACTTATTGATTATCAGATATTTAATGTTAACCAACTTGAAAAATATTACTTAATTATGATTCATTTTCATACACCTGATGTTCCAAAATCATACACTGAATTTTGTATAAATAATTAAGTTCCATAATTTTGAAGTGTAAGCTTCAGTTTAGCTAATATTAAAGATAAGTCAGAAAATTACTAAAATCATGGAACAGAAAAAAGGCACTATACTTATTGTAGAGGATAACATCAGTGTTCTAAAATCATTAAAGCTATATTTAAAATCTAAGTTCGAAAATGTTATTACATTATCCAATCCAAATCAAATCAATCAAATCCTGGACTCGGAAAATATCGATGTAATCCTTCTTGATATGAATTTCATAGCAGGTATTTTTACAGGTAATGAAGGAATATTCTGGATGAGAAAAATTCTTAAAACCGATCCTGATGCAGTCATTCCGAGCGGAAACTGGTTAAAATCAAGGTTCCTGGTTCATCTAAAACCAGCAGGCAAGAGTTACTTCAGCTTTCCCTGAATGCTGTTGAATTAAAACTTATGGAAAACAAAATAAAACTTGTTTCATTTCAAAATATCAGATCGGAATTAGAAGAAAAAGAACTTGAATCCTGGCAAAATATTATCAGGGTTTTAACTCATGAGATCATGAATTCTACCGGGCCTATAATCTCAACCACACATACATTGATCGAATTAATAACAAAAGAAAACACTGACATTCCTGTATCAGCCGATGATATCAATAATGAGACAATTGACGATATTCTCGAAGGAATGAAAATTATTGAAGAAAGAAGTGATGGTCTTGAAAAGTTTGTTAAACAATTTCGAAGATTTACCATTCTACCCAAACTTGAAGTAGAAAGCTTTGAGATTAAATCCCTTTTTCAGAGTATCTGTGTATTATTTGATGAACAGATTCGCAAACAAAATATTCTGTTATCATATTCAATTGAGCCGGAAGGAATAACCCTTGATGCCGATAAAAAATTAGTTGAACAAATAATGATAAATCTTGTGAAGAATGCAATTGATACGTTAAAAAATTTGAAGAATAAAACATTAAAGCTAAAAGCATTCATTAATAGGGAAGGCAGAACAATTATCCAGGTAGTTGATAATGGACCTGGTATTCCTCCGGAAGACATTGAGAAAATCTTTATTCCCTTTTATACCAGGAAAAAAACCGGATCAGGCATAGGTTTGAGCCTCTCAAAACAAATTATGCTATTACATAAGGGAAGTATCAGTGTTCATTCGGAGCCTGGTGTGGATACAGTATTTACACTGAGATTCTGAAGATTTTTTCAGTATTTTAGCAGCAGAAATGGAAAAATAGACTCATTTAAAATCCAATACTTAAAATGATAAATATTATTCGTAATAGAATACCCCGGTTTGTTTTGTATGTCATGCTCGTATCGTGCCAAAATACAACCCAAGAGGTTCGGATTATCCATGTTGACGAGAGACCTCAAAAAGGAGTATTCAAACTCATACAAACTAAGATAGATGTGGTGTGTGCGGATTTTGATAATGCTTTGTTCCGGGATGAACTGGGTTATCCCCGGGTTGATTTCAAGAAGTTCGACAAAGATGACCCGGGGAAGGTAATAAAGACCTTCGAAACAATTATTCTCGAAAATAAATATATAAAGTTAACCCTGATACCGGAAAAGGGCAAACCATATTCTTTCATTTACAAAGTGACCGGCCATGAAGAGTTCTTCATTCCGTCTGTAGCACAAGCGCTTAGTTCTCCCAATAAACTGGGGTGGTGGTTTGCTCTCGGCGGCGTTGAGTACACCCTGCCGGATGAAGAACATGGCGATACCTGGGCAGCAAAATGGTACTGGGAAATAGTTGAGGATTCTCCATTGAAAAAAACAGTCAGAATGACTGTAAAGGAGTTTCGCAATGGTCTGCAAGAAACAATCGACATCTCCATATATCCGGACAAGAGTTACTATGAGGCGAATATCACTATCAAGAATCCAACTGATAAACCAGTTTTGTTCCAACACTGGATTAACCCTATGTGGAGTCCCGGCGGACAGGGCGAGATCACAACCCACACAGAATTCATAATACCCACCCGGCAAATATATATCACTGAAAGAAAATTCAACAACTGGATGCTGGATTATCACACACAAAGGAACAGAAAACAATCCTATGAAGACAGTCCCTTACGGTTTCTGCTTGGTTGGAAAAGTATTGGTGACCTGCTGGCATGGAAGCTTGAACATGGTTTTTACAGCGCTTTCTCACATAATGAAAACGAAGGCATAGTTCGTGTTTTTCCGAAGGATAAAAATCCAGGCTGCAATATATGGGCGTGGGGGATCAATCCCGATCCGGAGACAAGAAAACGCTTTTCCGGCAGCGAGAAATGCCTGGGTTATGTTGAAATGTGGGGAGGAATAACTCACGGTTTTGATGAATATTATCGACTGGACACCAATGAGGTAATATCATGGCAGGAATGGATGTATCCCTTTCATCAGACAGGAGGACTTCACTATGCGAACAAGGATTTTGCAGTTACCTTCACACAACTCCCCGGCGGCAAACATATATTTCGACTCTGCCCAAGCGGTGACCTGAGCAAAACAGAATGCAAGGTCGTTTCTCGTAAAACGAAAGAAATTTTTTTGCATGTAATCTATGATTCCATATACCCTAAGAAAAAATTACCGGAATTCAAGCTGGACGAGGTTAAAGAAGACCTGGAATTAATCATTCTGCAAGATGGCAAGGAGGTAATCGGGTTGCCGGCAGACAACCCGCCAATGTTTCCAGGATAGCTGTACCTTTTGCCAATCTGGTGTATTACCGGGCTCGAAGGTGACTGACTTGTAAAGTTCTGTGACCACACTCTCTGCTGTTCCGAACTCTTTTCCCTCAGACAAGGTCTGTGCAATTAAATCACTGATTGAAAGTAAAATTAACATCACAGTTACTAACAATAAACGCCTTTTATACATATTTTTTCCTCCTTTTAAATTAACTCACCCTCTCATTTAAAATGAGGGGGTGAGTTATAACAAACTGTAAATATTTTAAAATTCCAATACTCTGCCAGTACCCATTTCAACATAATCTTCGCCGTATGCTTCTTTGAACAATTCAATTTGTTTATCTCCGGTGCAATGAGTTGCTCCGCACTTTTTTACACCTAATTCCCTGAACTGACTGATTATGTCCTTAACCTCATCATCTGAGTTCCTCATAAGATGGAATCCGCCGAAAACAAGATAAACCTCCCTACCCATAATTTCCTTAGCCTTCTTTACAATATTCACAATTCCCGGATGGGAACATCCTGTTACCACTATTAGTCCTTTGCTTGTATTAACGATTACAGATTGTTCATTTACCGGACCTTTCAATTCTCCGGTCAAAAACACATTTTTACAAATTTCGACAGGCTCATTTACCGGTACTACTTCCGCCCGGGCATTTTCAACTTTTCTTACAAATTCATAGGGAAAAGAATAGGGCAAAAAGACCGGAGCATTATGATTTTTTTCCAGAACCGAAAATAGTCCTCCCGTATGGTCCCAGTGATTATGAGAAATTACGATCTGCTCAACTTTTTCAAGATTGACGTTTAACTGGTCAATATTGTGCATAAGCACTTCACTTTCCCCTCCCGTATCGAACAAAATAGTTTTTTCCGTTCCCTCTATCAGGCAGGAAAAACCCCATTCAGCCTTTGTCCCTTCGGCAAAAACATAATTATCATAAAGGACTGTCATTTTTACCGGATTCTTTTCCCCTGCACCGACCCTTGTTTTTAGAACGGGATCATATTCCAAATCCTTATTTGCGGGAACACCTGCCACGGCGCTATTTGAAGTTAAAAGTTCAACAACCTCTTTATGACCAACTTTTACCGCGTTATCAAGCGGGGTTTTACCTTTATTATTCTTTACATTCAAATCAGCGCCATTGGCAATAAGAAGCCTGACTGCCTCGATATAACCACCCCAGGAGGCCCCATGAACCGGAGTATCTCCCCCATCATCTTTTTTGTTTATATCCAATCCCTTGTCGAGTAAAAGTTCGACAATATTTTCGTGTCCGTAATAAGCCGCATAATGCAACATTGTACGACCGGCATCATCCTTCACTTTAATATCAGCACCCTTTGTAATAAGAAGTTCGGCAATATCCTCCTGATCTTCTGTTAACACTTGCTGCAATATAGCATAACCATCATTATCCCGGTTATTAATATCAGCCCTTTCTTCAATCAGAAGCTCAATAATTTCTTTATTGTTACTCCAGATTGCGTAATTTAATGGCGTTCTGCCATATTTGTTCCTTATGTTTACCTTCGCTTCTTTTTCAATCAACAGCCGGCATAATTCGATATTGCCGTTTCCCGCTGCAAAAAAAAGTGGAGTTCTTCCATTTTGATCCATTTCATTCACCATTTCCGGATTTTGATTTAAAAAGGTTTTAATTTTATTAATGTCACCACTCCTGAAAACCTCGTGTATTTCCTGTGCCAAAACAGGTATTACCACAACAAGTAATGTTAATAAAAAGATTGCTTTTTTTCTAATTGTTTTCATAGTTTTTCCTCCATTTATTTTAGTTAGTTTTTCCCTAATTTTTTAAGCATTTCCAATGCATTTGAATTATCAGGATTTAGTTCTAAAGATTTTTTATAATTCTTGATTGCAAGTTCCGTATCTCCATTTTTCATATAAGCTTCTCCAAGGCTGTCATAAGCATTAGCAGATTTTGGATTCATTTCGACATTCATTTTAAAAACCTTGATAGCAGCCTCAATTTTCCCTCTTGCTATTAAATTGTATCCGAGGGAATTGAAATCGTTTTCGCTGAAGTATAATTTTTTCTGATCGTCAGATTTGAGTTGTTGATACTTTGCAATTCCGGCATCTATACCTGAATTAGTGATGGCTTTTTCAACAGCATAAGCCGCAGATTCATTAATATATTTTTTAAGGGAAATCAATCTTCTTTGAATAAATGGCATCTGTCTCCTTTCAAGAAACTGTTCATAATATTTGAGAGAGAGATCATAATTCCCCCACCTTCTATGCAAATCAGCCAACCGGGCATAACTGTTGAGGTCGTGGGGATATTTTTCAACTATATATTCAAATACAATTTTTGCTTCTTCTAATTTATCCCTTTCTTCAAGCTTATCTCCCTGTCTAACCAGGGTGAATTCCGGGATATCGACTTCATAACCATAATTTTGCGACAGATTGTGATAATATTTTTTCAAATCTTCGAGTCCGTCAATTTCTATTTCCTTAGGGAATTGATATTCCTCAAAGAAAGTTTCCAGTCCCTTTCTTAATCCCGGTGATGAGATAATACCAACTTCTTTTTTTTCAAGCGGATTTAGAATTAAGGTAAAATCCCTTTTCTTTCCTTCTTCTACTATCGCGGTAAATTTCTGTAAATATTCCATCGTGGCTTCGTTATCACTACTAGTGTTATTTGTCATGAAAAGAAAATTATCTAATAATCCTTCTTTACTGAAAAAATCGTTTGCTTTCGTAAGCATATACTCCCTGTTTGAACGAATCCAAAATGGATTAGTAATAATATTTACTCTGAAGAGTTCGGGATTTTCCATTAAAGCATATACGCTGAAAGCAGCTCCGGCTTGAGGCCCCAGTAATATGCGAAATTTTTTTGTCCGGTACGATTTATCAACAAAGGGAATCAGTTCCTCCGTGAAGAACTTCAGAAAATTATCAGCACCTCCTGGTTCCCCGTTCCGATTAATTGGCAAACAATCCCGATAGCGGTCGGTATTCATAACACCGATAATGATCATATCCGGAATCCTGCTTGCCTCGTGGAGACGAGCAACTATATGAACCGCTTCCGCGAAGTATCCTTGAGGGTTACCACCGTATAAGATATACAGTACAGGATAACTATTCGTAGTTTCATCATAACCTCTTGGCAGGTTTACCAATAATGTGCGGTCTTCATTCAAAATTTGAGAATGCAGTATTCGGTATTTACCAATGGATACGGGATCGCCATCTTCCTGTGCTAATGATGGTATAATAAAAATGACTAATGTCATCAATGTGATAATAATTTTTTTAATTGTTATCATAGTTTTTTCCTCCTTTTTAATTGACTCACCCTCTCATTTGGAATGAGGGGGTGAGTTACAACATATTCTTCTTCCTGACTGTAACCGGATATCCGAGCAATTCCTCAAACGGGGGAAAGTAAAGATTCATCTTTTTGCCGAAAACATTGGCATCATTATTTTCTTTTAACCGCAGAAAGCGCAAAAATCCGCTAAATTATTTTGCGATCTTTAGCGGTCTTTGCGGTTTAATATTAACAATTATGCAAAATTTTAAAAAACAAAATAATCTTCAATTTATAGCTGTAATTAAATTATAAGGCAAACAAGGAACATCCCGATTTTTTTTTGTTTTCTCCCTTTTATTTTAATTCCTAATATAAGTTAAATATCAAACTGGATATTAATTGATTATTATTTTTCTGGTATATTCATATTTACCAGCTTGAACTCTTAAAATGTAAATTCCTTTTGGGATATCCGGTAAATCAATTTCTATCAGCGAATTAGCCTTGGTATTTTTATATAATCTTTCATATATAAGCTGACCAGTTTCATTAATAACCTGAATTGATAATTTTGAATGGCTATTATTTTGTATTTCAACAGTGAATTTTCCCTGACTTGGATTTGGGTAAATTTTACAAATATCCTGAGAGAGAACATTTTCTTTAGCTGTATATTTCTTTATTCCTCCTGTTTGATTTAATACCCAGTTATTTGGATCGACTTGTATACTATCTACCTGATATGGTAAATAAACTTTAAATGTTTGTGTATTTTCTGTTTGATAAACTTGTATTGTAGTATCTCCGTTTGAGTGAAATATTTTATATTCCATCAACATTTTAAATAGCGGGGTGACTAGTGATGATGTAGTTTGAATTGACGTGAATGATAGAGTATCATTTTGTTGAAGCCAACTAATATTATATGTTGGATAACCTTCACCAAAATACCATTGGTTGAAAAAGTCGGTGAAATCTTTACCAGAAGTTTCTTCCAGCACATTTTTAAAATCAATTCCGGAAGCAACACTATCACCATACTGAGTCAGGAAATTTTTTAAAGTATTAAAAAATATCTCATCATTTTGAAGTTCAAAGCGAATCATGTGAACTATCGACATGCCTTTTCGATAGCTTAAATACCAGTCAAAAATACGGTCTTCATCCTCAGCATCTTCTAAAGGAATATATATACTTCCATCAGGTGGAGTCATTGCATATTCATGAGCCTTTTTCATTCTTTCATCAGCGGCTTCCTGAGAATAAAGATATTGATATGCAAGATATTCAGTATAAGAAGCAAATCCTTCATTAATCCAAATATCCTGCCATGTAGCACAGGTAACATAATCACCAAACCATTGATGTCCTAATTCATGAGCTATCAGGTAAAAATTAATATTAACTGTACTGGTCATGGTCTGATTTTCCATAGCACCTCCCCATGGCCACATACAATGTCCGTATTTTTCATCCATAAAAGGATACATCCCATATAAATCCGAAAATAATTCTATTAAATCAGCCGTAATATCAATATCTTCTTTATAATAAGGCAAGCATTCAGGATGATCATATACGTAATTTTGAATCAGAAGAGGCCGGGATAATCCTTCCGGCTCTGCATAAATATTATATTCAATATAATCTGAAACTGCTATGGAGATCAGGTAATAAGCGATCGGGTATTTTGATTTCCATTCATACCTGACCTTTCCGTTTGAGAAATACGTTGTTCCGGTTAGAATTCCATTTGAGCCGGCTTTTAAACCATAATCAGTAGTTACATAAACATAAACCGAGTCTGCTTTATCCTCGAGTACTTCTTTACACGGAAACCAATCTTTTGCATGAAAGCATTCAGAATGAGTATATGTGACCCAATTACCCCAATATCGTGCGGTATCACATTCCATACCTTCCCATGTCTTACCATAATAAAATATTTGTGCAGAAAAATCTGTTCCCGGCTCAATTGAAGAGCTAAGCGGGATATGTATTTCATTACCATTATGAGTAAATTGATGAGTTATGTTATTGATCAATACAGCGTCAACAGACAGGCCGGAATATAACTCAACTACAAAAGTTGTTAATGTATTATTTTTTACTTCGGCGTTGATTGTAACATTTCCTTTTACATAATCAGATTTGTTGCTGACTTCAATATCAAGTTTATAAAATTTTACATCGTAGTTATGTAATAAAGGATTCTTCTGAATTGACAGCTCTTTTGTTCCTTTAAGGGAATTGTAACGGGAGCATTTATTTTCCAGGAAATCTTTTTTCGGGATTTGAGCTGATATAACTTTCGTAAACGTTAGTAGCATAAGGATTAAAAAGAATTTTTTCATCTTGAAAACATTTGGATAATAAACTACTGATCTATAGTTGTTTGGTTATTTGATTTTTGTGGTAAATAGAGTTTAATTCCCAGAAAAGCGATAAAAGTTTTATTCCTCAACTTTACTCCCAGATTATTGTATACATAAGAAAAATCAATATTGTGTTGTAATTCAGCAACAAATCCCAGGTTTGCTATATTTATTTCAGCTCCTAAACCATAATTAAATCCATATAATACATTGTTTTGACCTTCTATTTTGTAATCGGAATCTGTTTTGTAAGAGGTCTGAAAATCAATTCTGGGACCAATAATAAAATATGGTGTAACTTTTTCGGATTCAAACCTTGTTCGTAGTAATGGGGTAAATGACAGATAATTATATTTGGTAACCAAAGATTCTCCTTCATTTATTATTAAATTATTATTATTCAGATGATCAACAGTAACCGATAAAAAGTTTGTTTTACTGCCTTTCCCGATATAAAAAAAATCTGTAACCAGACTAAAATATTTATGATTAAATAATTCTATAGAAAATGCTTCATATATACCAATTTTATTATCTGTATCGATCGTGAAATCAATTCCTGATAATTTATGATTTTGGTTTGTGATAGAAGTACCTGATCTGATACTAATACTTTTAATTGTTTGAGCATTCAGGTTTAACAGCCCAATGGTGAAAATCATTAAGAGTAAAATATTCAGTTTTCTCATTTTTGGTAATTTACAAGATTAGGATCCTTTTCTAAAAGCATTTTTATATTTTCCAGATCTCCTGCTCTTGCTGCCTGGTGTATTTCCTGGGCCAAACCTGGCATAAAACCGGTTAGGAAAAACAGTAATATGATCAGGATATTTTTTTAAATGATCATTTTTTTTTGCCTTATTTAAGTTCTTCCTTTCTATGTTCTTCAATTATCTGATCAACCTGGATCCAGAATATGCCGCTCATACCATTTTCATTTCCAAGGTAAAACAGGTATTTACCATCCGGTGAAAGTGTTGAGCAAATACTCCTTCCTGAACCATTAATAATATTTCCCATATCTTTTGCCAGTGTCCATGTACCATCTTTTTTCTTAAAACTGATAAATAGTCCGATCTTTTGTTTTTCCATATTGTTCCTGGTGAATATCAGGAAACTGCTATCAGGTGCAATTAATGGACTGAATTCTCCATTTTTACTATTTACATTGGCCCCTAAATTTCCAGGTGTTGTGTATTCGCCATTTATGTATTTTGAACAATAGATATCACCCATACCCATTCCTCCTCCGGCACCTGAGCCAAAATATACATTATTGTTTTTATCTAATGAAAACTGCCAGTGCATTTCCCAATTGTTTATTATTTCTGAAAAAGGTTTGGGGTCTGACCAGCCCTTATTCTGCCGTTCTATATACCAGATATTCTCATCAATTGCCCGACCCTCATCTGAAAATGGTCGTCGGGAGATAAAATAAAGCCGGGAACCGTCAATTGAAAAAAATGGCTCGCCGTCGCCGTAATCGCTTGAAAATTTTGCCACTTCCGGTAATATCCAGTTCCCATTTACCTGTTTAGAAAAAAGAATAATTCCTCTGGTGTATCCTGTGCCCGGAATCTCAACTGATGAGGGCCAGAAGGCTTCTTTGTTATCAGGAGAGAACACAATAGGGCTGTGGCTGCCCATTTTATCTGCAACGATACCGGATGCAAAAAGTTCAGGGCCTTCTTTTTGTTTGATCTGGCCAAAGTAATTACCTTTAAGTGGAGGAAATTTTACAGGATCCTGGTTTGCTCCTTTTTGTACAAGAAGTACAATAATTTCTTGCCTCTCATTTTTTGCAGAGATATTATATGCTGATTCACCCTTTATATTTCTTGCATGGATATCTGCTCCCTTTTCAAGTAATATTTTGACTACATTAGAATGACCTTTTTCCGAAGCGTAATGAAGTGGTGTCCAGCCAAATATATCGGACTGGTTCAGGTTTAAATCCTTGTTTATCAATGTTTCTACTATTTTTTCTGAACCTCCTTGTGATGCAGCATGTAACAAATTACCACCCCTGCTGTCTTTTATTTTCAGATCTGCCTCTTTTTCCATTAATTTGGAAAATAAATTATCAAGACCATTTGATACTGCATTTATTAATAAAAGTTTACCGTTTTCTCCTGTAATATTAATCCTTGCCCCATGATCGATAAGCAAACTTACAACATCTCTATAACCCCTCCATGCAGCCAGGTCGAGAGATGAATCATTGAATTTATCCCGTTCATCTATATTTGCCCCGGAATCGATCAATATTCTAATAATATCAATATTCCCCCTTTCTCGTGCTGTTAAAATAAGTGGTGTTCTGCCATAATCATCTTTAATTTCCAGATCAACCCCTTTTTCTACCAGCAGCTTTGCGACTTCAACATTTCCCCGGGTACCTGCATTATGAAGTGGAGTATGCTTGTCATAATCAAGGCTATTAATATCAGCTCCATTTTCTATTAAAAGTTCTGCCATATCTTTTGTAGCTCTTATTGCCGCCCAGTGTAATGGAGTACGTCCATCCTTGTTTGAAGAATTTATCTCTGCTCCCTGTTTTATCAGATACCTTGCTATTTTAATATTATCTGTTGTCACTGCCCAGGTTAGGGGTGAGTCACCTTCATTATCCCTGGTTTTAATCAGTTCAGGGGTTTTTTCAAGAAGTTTCTTTACAGCTTCAAAATCACCATTATTAATGGTTTCAAATATATCCTGTGCAATTGTTCTATTGGAATATAATAAAACAATGAATACAATAGAAAATAATATTTTTAAACATTTCATCTGTTTATAATTTATTTTTTAATGGTCAGATGTAGCTCACATAACAAAATTTAATCATGCCACTATGTGTCTAAATAGATAAAAATTTTGTCATGTTCGGTTCATCTTATTTATTTTTTAAGTTTTCAGGTATTATATTATGATTACCATTCACTGTTGATATCTCAAGGCCGTTGATATTTAATTCAGCCCTTGGGCCATTCATATAATAATATTCAGGATCATCCAATACCTGCCAGCCGAAGATATATTTAATATTTAACCTCTGGTTGCCCAGCGTACCAGATTTCTGAGTTTTGGAGGAGCTCCCTGCATTAAGATACATGTCCTGAAAATCCTTCCACTAATCCAGACTGTAAATGCGGAAAAAAGAATAACACCTATTAAACCAACAATGGGCTGCCACAATGGAATACTTACCGGTGTTGCCTGACGCACAATCATTAACATTGGTGTAAAGGGTGGAATTAGTGATAATCCAGTAGCAAATCCACTTAATGGATCTTTTAACAGTGGGAACATCATGAACATAGGAATCAGAACAGGGATCATTGCCGGGAACTGTAAGGATTGTGCATCTTTGGAGTTATCGCATGCAGAACCCAAAGCTGTCATCATTGATCCAACCATAATGATATTCAGTAATAAAAAGGTAAAAAACCATGGAAATAAATGATATGGCACCGAATCGGCGAAGCCCATTTTTGAAGCAGCTATTGCTCCTCCGATAATATATACGCCAGAGCCAATCAGTGAGACCAGGATACTTCCAAGCAATTTACTTGTCATAAACTGGAAAGGAGTAACCGAGCCAAGTATCACCTCTGCAATCCGTTCTGTTTTCTCCTCCATAACAGAACTTAGCAATGGTACGGTAAACATCATTACCATCATAAACATAATCATCATTAAAATATACGGTACAGCAATAGCATCGCCCAGATTACTTATTCTGGCATCCTTAACATCACCGGTTTGTTCGTTGATACTAAGCAGTCCCATTCCATCAACATTAATCCAATAAAAAAGGTCTTTTGATAACTCTTCATCAATATTCATCTCACTAATCCTGAGTTGCCTTACCTGGTTGTTTATCACACCTGATATCCAGTCGCGAACATCATCCATTATTGAATTTTCCGAATAATATTTAATCCGGAATTTTTCCCTGTCCTCACCAGGATGGAGTATTTCTGGTCCGATTTCGACAAAAGCATGTAGTTCTTTCCTTCGAACCATGTCTGAAAGTTTTAATCTTTGTTGTTTAAGGTCTGTATTATCAGGTTTGATGATTTCAAGATTATATGCAGGTCTTATTTTCTCTCCGGTTTCTTTATCAAAAATTTCCTGATTTCGTTCATTTGAAATTTTTATCAGAGGTTGGGCTATAATTCCGGAATGATCAATTACTGCAATTCTTTTATCATCAACATCAATTGTATCCTCAAATAATTTAATAACAATAAAGATTCCTCCCATCAGAATTGGTGCAATAATTAAACCAATCAGAAAACTCTTGGTTCTTACTGATGTTAAAAATTCCCGTTTTGTAAGTATAAATATTTTACGCATTTGTCACCTCCTTTACTTCAGGTCTTGCTATCCTGATAAAAATATCGTTTAAAGATGGTCTTGTTGTTTCAAATTTTGTTACTCGCGTTTTTGACATAATTGTATTTATTATATCCTGTGCATCGATTTCCGGTGCGATCCGAATTTCCTGCATTTGCCCGAAATCATTGATCTTTTCAATTCCTGGCACATCACGCATAGAAGAAACTCCTCCATTTGTCTGAATCCGGATAGTATCTGTTCCGAATTTATCCTGAATTGAAGTAAGGGTTCCATCCAATACTTTTTTCCCATTATAGATCATAAAAATGAAATCGCACATATTTTCAGCAACATTCATATCGTGAGTACTAAAAATAACGGTAGCACCATTTGCCTGTAATTCAAGAATTGCAGACTTTAGCACATCAACATTTACAGGATCAAGGCCGCTGAATGGCTCGTCAAGGATAATTATTTCCGGCCTGTCGATAATAGTTGCTATAAATTGAATTTTTTGACTCATACCTTTGCTAAGGGCTTCAACTTTTTTATTTGCCCAGTCGGAGAGGTCAAATTTTTCAAGCCAATAATCGATTTCGCGATTTATTACCTTAGCATTTTTCAATTCTGCATGAAACCGTAAAATTTCCCTGACTTTCATTTTTTTATATAATCCGCGTTCTTCAGGTAAATAACCAACATTATCAATCCGACTTCCTGTATGTTCACTTCCAAAAAGCTTAATAATACCACTATCCGGATATAAAATATTCATTATTATTCGAATTGTTGTTGTCTTGCCCGAACCATTGGGACCGATAAAGCCATATATACTACCTTTCGGAACTGATAGCGATAAGTTATCAACAGCTTTATGCTTATTAAAGGTCTTTGTGATGTTGTGGAGTTCAATAGTAAACATGGTGGTTACTTTTGTAAGATTATAGTAACTTTTAAATCTTTAGTAGTTTTCATGATTTTTCTTTTTTCGATTTCCGATAGAAAATTACTCATACCTTAACGAATTCGCAGGATTGGCAAGGCCCAACTTAATTGCATGCCTGCTTATAGTTAGTAAAGCAATAATGAGGGAAGTAACGCCGGAAATTACAAATATCCACCAGCTTAAGTTCGTTTTATAAGCAAAATTTTGCAGCCAGTTTCGCATCAGCAACCATCCTACCGGACATGCAAGAATATTGGCAATTAAAATCCATTTTGTTAATTCAACGGATAACAAGGATAGGATATTTACTATGGTAGCACCGTTCACCTTCCTGATGCCGATCTCTTTTACGCGTTGTTCGGCCATAAATGAGGACAAACCGGTTAAGCCCAGGCTTGCGATGAAAATGGCAAGGATAGAAAAAAAAGTGAATATCTTTCCCGTTCTTCTTTCCGATTTATAAAGATCATCAAAACTTTCATCCATAAAAAAGTACCGAAAAGGCTGGTTCATGGATAGTTTCTTCCATGTCTTTTCTACGTATTTAATGATTTCTTCCATTTTTTGATTATCAATACGAAGAGAAACGTACCTGGGGAAATATCGTTTACGATATAATATTGCTATGTTACCGATTTTTTCATGCATTGGTGCATAATGGAAATCTTTAACAACCCCAATTATTTTAAAAGGAACTCTCTCATCCCGTGATGAGGCTATCGACATCAGGTTCTGACCAACAGGATATTTAAACCCAAGGGAACGAACTGCGGTTTCATTTAAAACAATTGACATTGAATCGGCACCATATTTGTCCGAAAAGAATCTTCCTTCTGCCATTTCAATGCCAAAGGTTTTGGTAAAATCCAGGTCACCTGCCAGATAGCTAAAATGAAAGAGCTGTTCGGGAGGGGAATCCTTTTTTTGAAAAATGGCACCTCCCCATCCATTTTTTCCCGGAATGGTTGAAGTCAGAGTTACATTGCTTATACCAGGATGTTTTAACAGCTCGTATTTAAAAGCTTCCGTCTGTTTTTCCAAACCGTATGCCCTGTCAACAACCAGTACATGTTCCTTATCAAACCCAAGGTTTTTGTTTTGGATGAATGTAAGCTGTGCATAAATAACAATGGTGAAGACTACAATGATGATGGCTATTGTAAACTGAAATACTACCAGACCGCTGCGAAACCAACCCCTTTTATTCCCTGGTCCTAATTTTCCTCTCAATACGGCTAAAATATTGTAGGTTGAAATGGATATCGCTGAATAGAAGCCTGTTAGCACTCCCGCTGCCAGGGTTCCGATGATCAGAATTGGAGGAACATACCATCTGGCAAATAAATTCATGGAAAGATCTTTGTATGCTATCTGGTTAAATGTAGGTAAAAACAATTCGACGGCAGCAAGTGCTATAATCAATGCAAGCATGCTCAGGAACACCGATTCAGCCAGCAATTGATAAATAATTCGATTCCTGCTTGATCCCATTACTTTGCGGATTCCAACCTCCCTGGCTCTTATAGAGGATTTAGCTGTGGTTAAACTGGTGAAATTAATAGCTGCAAGGATCAGGATGAGAAATGCTATTGTAATGAAAAAATAAATATACCTGACTTCACTTGTGGGTTCCAATTGATTTGAAGCGTCAGAAAACAGATATATCCTTGTTAACAGTTCGATATAGAAATTAAAATCATTTTCTGATGATGACCATTCGTCAATGCTAATCCCAAAATATTTCAAGATTTGGGGTCCCATTTTTTTTCGGGTGAAACCGGGTAATTTCTTTGCCAGCTTAGCTGGTGGAAAATCTTCCTGGAGAACGATATAAGTATAATAACCATCGCTGAGCCAGTTTTCACTTTTACTTTCCCAAAGCGAATTCATGGAAACAAGAAAATCGAAATGAAAATGTGAATTTGCCGGATTATCCTTAACAACTCCGGTTATCACAAAATCATTACCATCTGCTTCGTGCAGCACTTTACCCATTGGGTCCTCCTTTCCAAAATATCTGGCAGAAGCAGATTCAGAAATGACCATTGAAAAAGGCTCGGTGAGAGCCGTTTCAGGATTGCCGGAAACGAGGGAAAAACTAAATACATCGAAAAATGTTGAATCGGAATAGATATAGCTTGTTTCAAAAAAGCTTTTGTCTTCATACCGGATAACGGTATTGATCCCCTTTATGATCCTGGTAGCCTGAAGTACCTCCGGAAACTCATCTAATAAAGCATCAGCAAGTGGAGCAGGTGCAGTAGCCTCTTTGAATTGTCGGTCCCCTAAATTTCCAATTTCTCCAACCCTGTATATCTGATGTGCCTTTTCATGAAATCTGTCGTAGCTCATCTCATCTTCAACATACAACAGGATCAGGATGGAACAAGCCAAACCGATTGCCAGTCCGGCCACGTTTATAACAGAATAAACCTTGAAACGAAGGAGTATCCTCACAGCAACTCTGAGGTAATTAGAAATCATCGCCTGGGGTTGATTATGCTTTTGATTTGCAAACCTTATGCCAGAATAGATATCTCTCTGTGTTTCACTTGGTTAACAAATTCAGGGCCAATTCTTTATCAACATTTTTGTTCGTTATCGTACAGAATAGTGTACGGTTTTGTTAAAGTTGGGCAGGTTGGTTTGTGGTTTTCGGCCTGCCCCGTGAAATGCGACGCTTGCCCTGCCTGCCCCGCAAGGAAGAATGATTGTGTCGGGGTGAAATTTGAGGTACGAAAACATTTCACCACGGAAGGAGCATATTTCACTGGGGTTCTCAGTTCCATGTTCCGGGTTCCGAAAGAAAATTAACCACCTCCCCCTCCCTTCGGTCGGGTACTCCTCCTTTCCAAGGAGGAGAATTAGGAAAGGGAAAAAAATCAGGCTGAGGTGACTGGGAGACCGGGAGAAAGTAGGACGAAGCTCCGGTTCGTCATTATATTTTTTGTGGATTGATAAGGTGACGGGGAGAAGGAGCGAAAAGCAAAGGGCATGGGGCATGGAGCATGGGGAAAAGAGCGGATAGCAGAGAGCAAAGGAAAGACGGGGAGACTGAGAGATGGTGTAACTTTGTAATGGAGATAATTGGATATTTGGAGGATGAACCTCGGAGAGGTTCCATTATTGTAGTAGAACATACAATTTAGTACCGAAAACGCCGGAACTGCCGGTTTTGATCAGTGTTACTGCTATTTCATCCGGCGCAAGTTGCCGGCAACAAATTCAGAGAGCAGCGGAAGGATTTAATATTGTCCAAAGGACTCCTGTGGAGAATATTAATGTTTATAAGGTTAGGTGACCTTTTGCAAATATTAAAAACAATAGAAAAGAAATTTGTAAACTATAATAACAAAAAAACTACAGGGATTTAGAAAAACCCTTTCGGATAGTAATCCATTCTTAACCAGGAGCAGAAACGGTTTTCACACTGAAATTCTGATTTCAATAATTCCTGGAATTTCGATTTCCTATTTCAGTTTCTACCACAAATAAAACGAAAGGATCTTTAACAGGTTCTTTTGGCCTGTAACTTAAATCAATTGGTTCTTCTTCAACAAATTCATCACTCCTCATTTGTGCATCGACTGAACCGGTACATAAACACAGAAATAAACAAACAATGCTAAGTGTAACAATGATGAGTGCAAATCCCAAAGGTTTGGGGAAACCGTTTTTTTCAAAACTCCGTGCTTTCATTTTCCTATCCTCTTGTAATTTGTTTTAACTTTTTTTTGCTTGAAATAACTCCTAAGTGTTATATAATAACTATCTACTTGCTTTTCGTTGTTTATGGTAGATCTATTTCAAGCTGAATACAATTCGGCTCTACATTTTGTTCCTTCGCCAAGTCACCTCAACCTATTTCATCGCCCTCTCTCCCCTTCTCTCAGTCCCTCAGCTTGCCCTGTGAAATTTACTTCCGAAGGAATGCCTGTGGCAGAAGTGATGCGAAGCTATTTCACAGGGTCTTTAAGACCCTCCTGTCACCCCATCCCCAAGTCTCCCAGTCACCCCGTCACCCAGTTTCCTTTCTTCAAACTCTGCCAGGTCTCCCCTCCCTGCTTGCCTGCCCGCAGACCCTGGCAGGTTTTACTGCTACCTACTACTTACTGCTTACTGGTCCCTGCTCCCCACTGCTTACAGCATAATAAAGAGATGCAAAAGCACTGCTAACCCACATCGCAGCAGGAACTACCCCAACGATACAACACACTAATCCTGCAATAATG